>CAMKZP010000297.1 GCA_946477805.1 uncultured Enterobacter sp. | reverse complement strand
GGGCTGCGCATGGTGGCGGCAGCCTGGAAACCGGCAAACGACGGGCAGCGCGAGCTGGATCACCCTGACCTGCAGGATGGCGTCATCCTGCTCGGGATTGCCGGCATGATGGATCCTCCGCGTCCGGAAGCCATCACCGCCATTGCCGACTGCCTGCAGGCCGGTATTCGCGTGAAGATGATCACCGGCGACCACCCGCAAACGGCCATGAGCATTGGGCAAATGCTGGGCATTGGCAACGCCGCCAGCGCCATTACCGGCCGCGAGCTGGAGGCGATGGACGACCACCAGCTGAGCGAGGCTGCACAAAAATACGATATCTTTGCGCGAACCAGCCCGGAGGATAAATTCCGCCTGGTGCAGGCGCTGCAAAGCAAGCAGGAAGTGGTGGGGATGACCGGCGACGGCGTGAACGACGCCCCGGCCCTCAAGCGGGCTGACGTCGGCATCGCGATGGGCATCAAGGGTACCGAAGTCACCAAAGAAGCCGCCGACATGGTGTTAACGGACGACAACTTTGCCACCATCGCCAGCGCGGTACACGAAGGGCGCCGGGTTTACGACAACCTGAAAAAGACCATTCTGTTCATTATTCCGACCAACATCGCCCAGGCGTTACTGATCATCATTGCGCTGCTGGCGGGGAACCTGATCCCCCTTACGCCGGTGCTGATCCTGTGGATGAACATGGCGACATCGGCCACGCTTTCGTTTGGTCTGGCGTTTGAAGCGGGCGAGAAGAACATCATGAGCAGGCCGCCGCGCAAGGCCAACCTGCACGTGATGGACGGGTACGCCATCTGGCGCGTGGCGTTTGTCGGCCTGATGATTGCCATCAGCGCCTTTGTGCTGGAGGCCTGGCTTCAGCCGCGCGGCTACTCGCCGGAGTTTATCCGCACCGTGCTGCTGCAAACTCTGGTGACGGCCCAGTGGTTCTATATGCTCAACTGCCGCGTAACCGACGGTTTCTCCCTGAGCAAAGGCCTGCTGGCGAATAAAGGGATCTGGGTGGTGAGCGGCGTGCTGCTGCTGCTGCAGCTTCTCATCATCTACGCGCCGTTTATGCAGATGCTGTTTGGCACCGAAGCGCTGCCGTTACGCTACTGGATCATCACCCTGCTGGTTGGCTTTGTGATGTTCCTGATCGTTGAGGTGGAAAAAGTGCTGACGCGCAGATGGCGAAAAACCGACGCGTGATAGCTTTGCGTATAAAAGCCTGCTTAACTGCAGGCTTTCTCTTAAACTGAGCACTGGAAATGATGATTCGATTTGCCGCGTTAGTCCTTGCGCTTGGTGCCGTAGCGCCAGGCGCCTTTGCCGTGACGTATCCGCTCCCTCCCGAGGGGAGCCGCCTGGTGGGGGCGCCAACAACCGTTACCGTTCCGCAGGGCAACACGCTGCCGCTGGAGGCCTTTGCCGCGCAGAACGGGCAGGGGCTGAGTAACATGCTGGAGGCGAACCCCGGTGTCGATCCGTTTTTACCCAAAGCCGGAACGCAGCTGGTAGTGCCGCAGCAGCTGATTTTACCGGACACGGTGCGGGAGGGGATTGTGGTGAACGTGGCGGAAATGCGCCTTTACTATTATCCGCCCGGTACGAATACGGTTGAAGTGCTGCCGATTGGCATTGGTCAGGCCGGACGCGAAACGCCGCGTAACTGGGTCACCGCGGTAGAACGCAAGCAGTTGGGGCCGACCTGGTCTCCTACGCCAAACACGCGCCGGGCGTATGCGCAGGAGGGCAAAACCCTGCCTGCGTTTGTGCCAGCCGGGCCGGATAACCCAATGGGGCTGTATGCCATTTATATCGGCAAGCTGTATGCCATTCACGGCACCAACTCGAATTTCGGCATCGGGCTGCGCGTCAGCCAGGGCTGCATTCGTCTTCGCAACGGCGACATCAAATACCTGTTTGACAACGTTCCGGTAGGGACGCGCGTGCAGCTTATCGATCGGCCGGTGAAAACCACCACCGAGCCGGACGGCAGCCGCTGGGTTGAAGTGCATGAGCCGCTGTCGCGCAACCGCGCGGAATTTGAGTCGACGAAGAAAGTGCCGCTGCCGATTACGCCCGCGCTGCGCGCGCAGCTGGTGAATGAGGGCGCGGAGGCGGAGCTGGAGAGGCGTTCCGGCATGCCGGTGAAGATCGGCATCTGAGGCCGCTGCCCGACAATTTCCCGAATGTGAAAAAGCAAAAAGCCTGCTATAAAGCAGGCTTTTTAAATTTGGCTCCTCTGACTGGACTCGAACCAGTGACATACGGATTAACAGTCCGCCGTTCTACCGACTGAACTACAGAGGAATCGTGTGAACGGGGCGCATATTATCGACCTCGGCCTGGCTTGTCAAAGGGAGGATCAATACCTTTTGTTCGTTTGCTGACAAAATCAACAAACTGCCGTTTTTGCCAACGGAATGCACCGTTATTGTGCAGCCATACCCCTTATGGGGCAGATCATAAACCGCTGTTTCAGTCATAAATCGCCCCCCGGTAATCAGGTTTCCTTATTTTCAGGCGCTTAGCGGACAAATCAGACCTCGTCCCAAAACTGGCATTCATCTTGCAAAAACCCTTTATCCATTACGGCCAGTACTTGGCACAGCACGTCGAACAGGGGGCAAAATGAACTTAAGACGACTGAAATACTTCGTAAAAATCGTCGATATCGGCAGCCTGACTCAGGCAGCGGAAGTGCTGCATATTGCGCAGCCTGCGCTGAGCCAGCAGGTGGCTACTCTGGAAGGGGAGATGGACCAGCAGCTGCTGATCCGCACCAAGCGCGGCGTAACGCCGACCGAGGCGGGCAAAATTTTGTACACCCACGCCCGCACCATTCTGCGCCAGTGCGAACAGGCGCAGCTGGCGGTGAATAACGTGGGCCAGACGCTGAGCGGGCATGTTTCAATCGGCCTGGCGCCGGGAACGGCGGCATCATCCATCACCATGCCGCTGTTGCAGGCGGTGCGCGCCGAGCTGCCGGAAGTGCTGGTGTACCTGCATGAGAACAGCGGTTCCGTGCTCAATGACAAACTGCTCAGCGGCCAGCTTGATATGGCGGTGCTTTACGATCGCTCCCCGATTGCCGGGATCACCAGCCAGCCGCTGCTGAAGGAAGATCTCTATCTGGTCGGCACGCGCGACTGCCCGGGCCAGAGCGTTGACCTTACCGCCGTAGCGGAGATGAACCTTTTCCTGCCGCGTGATTACAGCGCCGTGCGCGTGCGCGTGGATGAAGCCTTTTCGCTGCGTCGCCTCACGGCAAAAATCATTGGCGAAATCGACTCCATTTCCACGCTGACGGCGGCCATCGCCAGCGGGATGGGGGTAACCGTGCTGCCGGAATCCGCCGCGCGCGCCCTGTGCAACGCGGCAAACGGCTGGATGGCCCGCATCACCACGCCGTCAATGAGCCTGCCGCTGTCGCTGAACATGTCTGCACGCGGGTCGCTGTCACCCCAGGCACAGGCCGTAAAAGAGATTTTAATGTCCCTGGTAAGCAAGCCGTCGCTGGAAAACCGCGAGCTGCTGCTCGTGAGCTGATATTCCATAAAAGCATAAGATGCTGGTTTTTATTATTTGTTCTACAGCCCGGCTAACTCTAACAATAGAGTCATGTCAGATGCGCCGGAGTGAATCGTGAATTTCCAGCAACTTAAAATTATCCGTGAGGCGGCCAGGCGGGACTACAACCTGACCGAGGTCGCCAACATGCTTTATACCTCCCAGTCGGGCGTCAGCCGTCACATCCGCGAGCTGGAAGAAGAGCTTGGCATTGAGATTTTCATCCGTCGCGGCAAGCGCCTGCTTGGCATGACGGAGCCGGGCAAGGCGCTGCTGACCATCGCCGAGCGGATCCTCAACGAGGCCAGCAACGTTCGGCGTCTGGCGGATCTCTTTACCAACGATGCATCAGGCGTGCTGACCATCGCCACCACCCATACCCAGGCGCGCTACAGCCTGCCGCCGGTCATCAAAGCGTTTCGCGAACTGTTCCCGGAAGTGCGGCTGGAGCTGATCCAGGGCACGCCGCAGGAAATTGAGGTGCTGCTGCAAAACGGTGGCGCAGATATCGGCATCGCCAGCGAGCGCCTGAGCAACGACCCGCTGCTGGTGGCGTTTCCGTGGTTCCGCTGGCACCACAGCCTGCTCCTGCCTGTCGATCATCCGCTGAACCAGGTTTCTCCGCTGACGCTGGAAGAGATCGTGAAATGGCCGCTCATTACCTACCGACAGGGGATTACCGGGCGTTCCCGCATCGACGAGGCGTTCAACCGCAAAGGGCTCACGCCCGATGTTGTGCTGAGCGCGCAGGATTCGGATGTCATCAAAACCTATGTTGAGCTTGGTCTGGGCATCGGCCTGGTGGCCGAGCAGTCCGGCGGCGAACGCGAGGTGGGCGATCTCGTCCGGCTTGATACCCGCCACCTTTTCGATGCCAATACCGTATGGCTGGGCTTAAAGCGTGGACAGCTGCAGCGTAATTACGTGTGGCGGTTTATCGAGCTGTGCAACGCCGGGCTCTCGGTGGACGACATCAAACGCCAGGTAATGGAACCGGAAGAAGTGGCGATTGATTACCAGATTTAACTGGTTTGGCCCTGTGACTGGGGCCGCATTTGCCATTAACTGGTTGAGTGACAAATTAAAACGAGTGGTTTGCACTATATCGCTGATGCTTCTCCGGGGCAGTTCCGATCCGGAACCAGCCCCGCATTTCGTTTATATGATTTTTCTGTCTACCATCGCCACCAGTTCCGCCGAGAAGGTCACGTTCGCCTCCTGCTGAAATTTCTCCGCCAGCGTGCAGTTTTTGCCAGCTCGGCGATGGTGGGTCTATCGCCGTCCCAGCCGTACCATGCCACTTTCGGGGTTTTGCAGATAAATATTGTCCTCCCCGCTGTGGCTCCAGCGCTCGCGCTGGCTTCTTCATATCCGTTTAGACATTATTTCATTGCCTGATGACTTCACCTCGTTTACCGCCATCATCTATAAAATAGGTTCCTAATTGTAAATCGTCATCTTTACTTTTGCGGATAAAATGAAACTCTTCAATCAATGAATAATTTTTATATGTAGAACGAAATGTAAGAA
>CAMKZP010000296.1 GCA_946477805.1 uncultured Enterobacter sp. | reverse complement strand
GTGGTGGACCACGGACATCGGCGGTTTTCAGGGCGGCAACGTTAACGATCCGGCATTCCACGAGCTGCTGATCCGCTGGTTCCAGTGGGCGGTGTTTACCCCGGTGCTGCGCATGCACGGCTACCGTGAACCGCAAATCCAGCCGCCGGAGCGCTATCGCGACGGCATTCCCCAGTGCAACAGCGGCTCGCCGAACGAGCTGTGGAGCTACGGCGAAGAGAACTTCGCCATCATGAAGCGCTGGCTCTCGGTGCGCGAAACGCTGCGCCCGTATATTGATGCCCTGTACGAGAACGCCCACCGGCACGGCGATCCCCTGATGCGCCCCCTGTTCTGGCACTACCCGCAGGAGACGCAAAGCTGGGAAACGGAAGACCAGTATCTGTTTGGGCCGGATCTGCTCGTTGCGCCGGTCATGCATGCGGGGCAGCGCGAGCGCGACGTCTGGCTCCCGGGCGGACACAGCTGGGTGGCGCTGGACGGTGAACGCTACCCAGGCGGCGAACGAATCAGGGTGCAGGCATCCCTTGACACTATCCCGGTGTTTATCCGTGAAGGCAGCGCGCTGGTGCAGGAATTGGTGAGCCCCCAAAAATAGCGGGATTTTACTATAAAAGCCTGTTTGCTCACGCGTTTGCGCGTAAAGTAAGCAGGCTTACTATTTTTGGCAAGGATCCCGTTATGCTCGACCCTACTCTGCTTATCCTTCTGGCGCTGGCCGCGCTCGGCTTTGTGAGCCACAACACCACCGTCGCGATCTCCATTCTGGTGCTGATCATCGTGCGCGTGACGCCGCTTAACACCCTCTTCCCGTGGATAGAAAAACAGGGCCTCACGATCGGGATTATCATCCTGACCATTGGAGTGATGGCGCCCATCGCCAGCGGTACGCTTCCCGCGTCAACGCTGCTGCACTCCTTTGTGAACTGGAAATCACTGGTCGCCATCGCGGTGGGGATTTTTGTTTCATGGTTAGGCGGGCGCGGCGTGACGCTGATGAGCAGCCAGCCCTCGCTGGTGGCCGGTCTGCTGGTGGGTACCGTGCTTGGCGTAGCGCTTTTCCGCGGCGTGCCGGTTGGCCCGCTGATTGCGGCCGGGCTGGTGTCGCTGTTTATCGGGAAGTCGTAGTCAGGCTGGCGATATAGCGGGCGGGCGTTTGGCCCAGCCCCTTCTTAAACATGGTGATAAACGCGGTGGTAGAGTCATAGCCCAGAGACTGTGCCGCCTGCTGAACCGACGACCCGCCGATCAGCAGCTGCAGCGCGACGATAAGCTGCAGCTGGTGCCGCCAGCGGCGAAAGCTTAATCCGGTTTCTTTTACCACCAGCCGCGCCAGGTTGCGCTCGCTCATGGCAAAGTGGTTCGCCCACTGCGCCAGCGTCTGCCAGGCGGCAGGCTCCTTCGCCATGGTTTCGCTCATCAGGCGAATTTTGGGATGCGGTGAAACGGGCAGCTGGAGATGTTCCTGAGGCTGTAAAGGCAGCTCGTCAAACAGCACCCCGACCAGCCGCGAAGTGGCGGCGTCATGCAGCTGCACGCGCGGTTTATCGGCCAGGGACAAAATCAGCTCGCGTACCAGCGGGGATATTTTTAGCGTGCAGCAGCGCTCGGGCAGCCCCACCGCGCCGGGCTCAATAAACAAAAAGCACAGCTGCGCGCCCGGCGTGGCCTTATTGCTGTGGGGCATCTGCCCCGGTATCCACACCGCGTACTGCGGGGGCACCATCAGCATGGCGTTTTCCACCTCGCAGGTAATTGCCCCGCCCAGCGCCAGGATCAGCTGGCCCTTGCGGTGCTGATGCTCAGGAATATGCTGCTCTTCCGCCACCACGCGGATGCGGAACGCCACCGCGGGATCGCGCTGGCTGTCGGGATCGTAACCTTCCAGCCCAAGACCAAGCATTGAGTTGTCCGATATTAGCGATAAACTGTCATTTTAGCCTGATTTCAACGGCGGTGAAAATCGGTATCGTGTGCGCTCGCTTGGACGTAAGAGAAAACAATGACAACTGCTATTCGACCTTCAGGGAAACAGGGCGCGCTGCTGATTGCAGGCATTCTGATGATTGCCACGACGCTTCGCGTAACCTTTACCGGTGCCGCCCCGCTGCTCGATGCGATCCGCCACGACTATGGCTTAACGACGGCGCAAACCGGCATGCTCACCACGCTGCCGCTGCTCGCCTTTGCGCTTATCTCCCCGCTCGCCGCGGGCGTTGCCCGGCGCATCGGCATGGAGCGCAGCCTGTTCATCGCGTTAATACTGATCTGCGCGGGCATTGGCGTTCGCTCGCTCCCCTCTGCCGCGTGGCTGTTTAGCGGAACGGCGGTTATCGGGTGCGGCATTGCGCTGGGAAACGTGCTGCTTCCCGGGCTCATCAAACGGGATTTTCCGGGCCAGGTGGCTAAACTCACGGGCGCCTATTCCCTGACGATGGGCGCTTCTGCCGCGTTAGGCTCGGCGCTGATTGTTCCGCTGGCGCTGGGGGATGCGGGCTGGCGCGGCGCGCTGCTGATGCTGATGGTCTTCCCGCTGGCGGCGCTGCTGCTGTGGCTGCCCCAGTGGCGTCAGGCGCCTGCCGCGACGGTGACGGGCGCCGGTGCGTTACACAATCGCGCGATTTGGCGCTCTGCGCTCGCCTGGCAGGTGACGCTCTTTTTGGGGATTAACTCGCTGATTTACTACGTCGTTATCGGCTGGCTGCCCGCCATTTTACTCAGCCATGGCTACAGCGAAACGCAGGCGGGTTCGATGCACGGCCTCCTGCAGCTGGCCACCGCCATCCCCGGGCTCGCCGTTCCGCTGCTCCTGCATCGCCTGAAGGATCAGCGTGGCGTCGCCGGGGCTGTGGCTCTGATGTGCGCCGTCAGCGCGGCGGGCTTCTGGTTTGCGCCTGACCTGGCCGTCGCATGGACGCTGATCTTCGGCTTTGGCTCCGGGGCCACCATGATCCTCGGCCTGACGTTCATCGGCCTGCGCGCCAGCTCGGCCCATCAGGCTGCGGCGCTGTCCGGTATGGCGCAGTCGATTGGCTATCTGCTGGCCGCCTGTGGGCCGCCGCTGATGGGGAAAATTCACGATGTGGCGGGCGACTGGCGTATTCCGCTGTTGGCCTGCGCGCTGGCGTCGGTGGTCATGGCCGTCTGCGGCGTACTTGCCGGGCGCGATCGGGAGATCGCCCCCCGTTAAAAAACAGCGGCAGGCCCGAAGGCCTGCCGTATTTTTATCCTCTCGCCGCGCGCAGCATCGCCTGCGCCAGCACTACCGGGCGGCCTTCCAGCGCTGCTCGCTCGTGCTGGAACAGGGTGATCACAAAGAAAGGGTGCGTGACCAGCTCCGCGGCACGGATTTCACCCTGCCCGTCCCAGCCCGTTACGCGCATATCGCCGCTCTCCAGCGCCTGAGAGAATTCGGGCGAGACGCCGTAGTTGCAGTGATACCCCTCTTCAATTTCCGGCCTGCCGTAGGCTTTCGCGATGAGCGTATTGTTACGCAACTCGATCGCATCGGTTTTTTCAACCAGCGAGCAGGCCAGCGGCGCAATCACCATCCTGCCTTCCGTATCCGTTTCCGCATGACCGGCATCATGCCAGCCCAGCACGTTGCGGGCATACTCAATGAGCGCATGCTGGAATCCACCGCAGGTACCGAGGAAAGGCGTGCTGTTTTCACGCGCGTAGCGTGCGGCAATGAATGCGGCCTCAGCGTTCTTATAAGGGCTTGCAGGAACCAGCCAGATGGCATCGTAACCCACCAGATCCTCAGGGCTCGTCAGCTCAGTCGTGGCGAGCCAGTCGTAATCGGCGGTGAGATCCAGTACAGCAGCGGCGTCATCAATGGCGAGCGGGATCGCCTGGTGCGCAATAACATCGGGATTGTAGTCACCGACCAGCGCAATGCGCAGCGTCGATTTAACCGGGGAGAGTTCCATAGAGGGTTCCTTATGCCAGAATATTATCCGATAACACAAGGAACCTCAGACTACCGATCTTTCACCACTCTCACAACACCTTAAATTGGGTGGGTAAATGAGAGGTGCTATAGTCAACGGGCCGAATGTCACGCTGAAATCAGGAGGGAGCATGATTCAATGCAAACGCGTATATGAGCAGGCCGACGCGAAGGACGGCTATCGGATCCTGGTGGACAGGCTTTGGCCACGGGGCGTGAAAAAAACCGACCTCGCCTTCGACGAGTGGTGTAAGGCCCTGACGCCCTCCAGCGATCTCCGTAAGGCCTTCCACAGTGAAACCATCGATTTCGCCACGTTCAGTACGGAGTATCGCAAAGCGCTGGAGCAGCAAAAAGAGGAAGGCCAGCGCATAGCGGATATCGCCAGAACGCAGACCGTCACGCTGCTCTACGGCGCAAAAAACAGTGAGCAGAACCACGCGCGGGTACTGGCCGACTGGCTGCGGCAGTTATGACGGGCCGATCGTCAGCTCTTCAAGGTTTTGTGGGGTCTCGTCCGGCGTGAGGGGCAACAGATGCTCCGGGCGAATAAACGCGAAGCCGTGCTGGTTATCAAACGCGTAAACATCCCCCGTCACCAGCCACAGCGCGCGGTCGGCAGTGACGGGCAGCTGGGTCATCACCCCGTTCACCGGGTTCATAAAACGCATGCCGGGCTGGCAAAGGCCAAACAGCTCAACAGATTTACCGATGTTGCGGCGGCCCGCCGTGGTGCGGGCGCCGATGATAATGGCCAGGCTACCCGGTTTTAACTGAAACATACTTCTCTCGCGATCGGTGTTGCCAAAACTGGCTCAGATTAATCCTAAAGAGAAGTGTATCGCAGTCCTGCTACCGCTGTCACCTGGAGGGTTGCGGATGATCCCGACGGTAGAGCTCCCATTCATCAATGACCTCGCCGCCGGGCAATTTGCACTCCGTGCGCACGCCCTGCGGGCTTTGCACCGGAACTTGCTCTCCCCCTTTTTCCAGGCAGTAGACCGAGGCCGGGTTTGCCATTCCTGCGGCATGCGGCGGTTTTGGCGCATCGGGAGGCGGGGTTTTGGTGGTACAGGCGACGAGCGGCAGCGCCAGTGCAAGCAGCAGGTATTTCATTATCAACATCCTTTGCGTGTCCGGAAAAGTTC
>CAMKZP010000295.1 GCA_946477805.1 uncultured Enterobacter sp. | reverse complement strand
CCGCGACGTCATGGTCAACAGCGTCGCGCCGGTCTGGGACGGGAACGAAACCTGGCTGGTGCTCGGCGGGGCCGCGCTGTTTGGCGCATTTCCCCTCGCCTACGCGGTGATCGTTGACGCGCTCACCGTTCCCCTGACGCTCATGCTGATCGGGCTTATTTTCCGCGGCGTGGCGTTTGAGTTTCGCTTTAAAGCGACGCCCGCGCACCGTCCGTTCTGGGATAAAGCCTTTATTGGCGGTTCGATACTGGCGACGTTCACCCAGGGCATGACGGTAGGTGCCGTCATTAACGGCTTCGCCGTGACCGGTCGCGCCTACAGCGGCGGTCCCTTTGACTGGCTTACCCCGTTTAACCTCTTCTGCGGCGCGGGCCTTGTCGTCGCCTACGCGCTGTTAGGATCGACCTGGCTGGTCATGAAAAGTGAAAACGCGCTGCAGCAGCGCATGCGCAGGCTTTCGAAAGGTTTGCTGATCGCGCTGCTGGCCGTTATTGCCATCATCAGCCTCTGGACGCCGCTGGCGCATGCCGCGATTGCGGCGCGCTGGTTTACGCTGCCGAATCTGTTTTACCTGCTGCCCGTCCCGGCGCTGGTTGTTGTTTTCAGCGTTTGCCAGTGGCGCAGCCTGAGCCGCGTCGAGAGCCATAACCTGCCGTTCATTTTGACCCTGGGGCTCATTTTTCTCGGGTTTAGCGGGCTTGGGATCAGCATCTGGCCGCATATTATCCCGCCCTCCATCACCCTGTGGCAGGCCGCTGCGCCAGCGCAAAGCCAGGGCTTTATGCTGTTAATCATTCCGGTGATTCTGGTCTATACCTTCTGGAGCTATTACGTTTTTCGCGGCAAAGTTCAGCATGGGGAGGGTTATCACTGATGCAACAACCTGTCTGGAAACGTTTGATGTGGCTGGCCGTCATCTGGGGCGGCAGCGTTCTGGCGCTCGCCGCGGTGAGCATGTTCTTCCGCATGCTGATGACGGCGGCGGGGTTTAAATCTCACTAACGCTATGTACCGGGCAAATCACCGTTGCCCGGTCTCTTCTCGCACTTTCAGATAAACCCCATTAACGCACGGGGACGTATCGTTACACTGGTAATGATTGACGATATTGATAGTTTGAGAAGAAAAATGAATAAGCTTGCTGCAGTTACCTTTTTGAGCCTCGCCCTGACGGGCTGCGTCAACCCTGGCAAAGCCTCCGTCCAGCCGGAGCAGCTGCAAAACCACCGTTTTGTTCTGGAAAACGTTGACGGTAAAGCCGTCACCAAAACGGCAGCGCAGCCTGAAATCAGCTTTAGCGCGCTGTCAGACATCAGCCTGGTTAACAACATCACCGTTTCAGGCGGAATGTGCAACCGCTTTAACGGACAGGGGAAATTGTCCGAAGGCGCGCTCACCGTTAAAACGCTGGCGATGACCCGTAAAATGTGCAGCGAACCGCAGCTTAACGAACTGGATCGCACCATCGGCGACATGCTGCGCGCGGGGGCACAGGTCGACCTGACTGAAGACCAGCTGACGCTGGCGACAGCTGAAAAAACGCTGATGTTTAAGCGCGTTGAATAATCAGTAGTTACCGCAACTTCCCACGGTAAGCGACTGCTCGCTGCAGCGTTTGCCGTTAGGCAGCGCGCACATCCCGGTGGCGGAGCCGTCGAGCTGGCGAGCAACGGACAGTGAACCGCCGATCATCGCGCAGTTAGCTTGCCCCGAGTTAGACATGGCGGCCTTCATTCCCGGCGTCACGTGCGCCGCCGTTGCCTGCTGAACGGGTTCATTGCTGCATGCCGATAACAGTAATGCGGCACACCCTACCCAAAATGCTGAACGCATGTTCTCCTCCCCCATTAATTAAGCGAAACCTATGCATCATAGGCATCGCGCGCCGCATCGTCGAGAGTGGAAGTGCGTATTTATGCGCCACAGAAACAATTTCTCGCAATTTTTTCACCCAAACCTTGATCTACTCATTGATGACGGGAATACGCAGGACACAAAAGCGAAAATCGTAAAACCCGACCTTTGCTAAAATAAGGGAATAATATTCAGGGCTCGTCGACGTTTTACGGGTCCCTCTTTTTTTTGCGCAATGTAAGGGTTTTGTCCTATGCAAACTATTGACGGTAATGGTGCAGTCGCGTCCGTCGCGTTTCGCACCAGCGAAGTTATCGCCATCTACCCGATTACGCCAAGCTCCACGATGGCCGAGCAGGCGGACGCCTGGGCCGGCAACGGGTTAAAAAACGTCTGGGGCGATGTCCCCCGAGTGGTAGAAATGCAGTCGGAAGCCGGAGCTATTGCAACCGTGCACGGCGCGCTTCAGACCGGTGCCCTCTCGACATCGTTTACCTCATCGCAGGGGTTGCTGCTGATGATCCCAACGCTGTACAAGCTGGCCGGGCAGCTCACGCCGTTTGTGCTTCACGTTGCGGCACGTACCGTTGCCACTCACGCGCTGTCCATCTTCGGCGACCACTCGGACGTCATGGCCGTACGCCAGACCGGCTGCGCGATGCTGTGCGCCAGCAGCGTTCAGGAAGCGCAGGACTTCGCGCTGATCTCGCACGTTGCGACGCTGAAAAGCCGCGTGCCGTTTATTCATTTCTTCGACGGTTTCCGTACCTCTCACGAAATCAACAAAATCGTCCCGCTGGCTGATGACACGATCCGAAACCTGCTTCCGCAGGCGGAAATTGACGCCCATCGCGCCCGCGCCCTGAACCCGGAGCACCCGGTCATTCGCGGCACGTCCGCCAACCCGGACACCTACTTCCAGTCCCGCGAGGCGACAAACCCGTGGTACAACGCGGTCTACGACTGCGTCGAGCAGGCGATGAACGACTTCGCCAGCGCCACCGGGCGGGAATACAAACCCTTCGAATATTACGGCCACCCGCAGGCGGAGCGCGTCATCGTGCTGATGGGTTCCGCGATCGGCACCTGCGAGGAGGTGGTGGATGAACTGCTGACGCGCGGCGAGAAGGTCGGCGTGCTTAAGGTTCGCCTCTTCCGTCCGTTCTCAGCCAGACACCTGCTCTCCGCGCTGCCGGAAAGCGCGCGAAACGTGGCGGTGCTCGATCGCACAAAAGAGCCCGGCGCCCACGCGGAGCCGCTCTATCTGGACGTAATGACCGCGCTGGCGGAAGCCTTCAGCAGCGGCGAGCGCGAAACGCTGCCGCGCGTCATCGGCGGCCGCTACGGTTTATCGTCCAAAGAGTTCGGCCCGGACTGCGTGCTGGCGGTGTTTAACGAGCTGAGTGCGGCAAAACCGAAGCCGCGCTTTACGGTCGGCATTTATGATGATGTGACCAACCTCTCCCTGGCCCTGCCGGAAAACACCCTGCCGTCGACAGCCAAGCTCGAAGCGTTGTTCTACGGCCTGGGCAGCGACGGCAGCGTCTCGGCGACAAAGAACAACATCAAGATCATCGGCAATTCGACGCCGTGGTACGCCCAGGGCTATTTTGTCTATGACTCCAAAAAAGCGGGCGGGCTGACCGTTTCCCACCTGCGCGTCAGCGAGCACCCTATCCGCTCGGCGTATTTGATTTCACAGGCGGATTTTGTTGGCTGTCACCAGCTGCAGTTTATCGACAAATACCAGATGGCCGAGCGCCTGAAGCCCGGCGGTATTTTCCTGATCAACACGCCGTACAGCCCGGACGAAGTGTGGGCGCGGCTGCCGCAGGAAGTGCAGGCGGTGCTGAACCAGAAAAAAGCCCGCCTCTTCGTGATTAACGCCGCAAAAATAGCCCGCGAATGCGGTCTGGGCGCGCGCATCAATACCGTCATGCAAATGGCCTTCTTCCACCTGACCAATATTCTGCCGGGCGACAGCGCCCTGATGGAGCTGCAGGGAGCCATTGCGAAAAGCTACAGCAGCAAGGGCCAGGAGCTGGTGGAACGTAACTGGCAGGCGCTCGCGCTGGCGCGGGAATTACTGTCAGAAGTCCCACTCCAGCAGGTGAACGCCGACAGCCCTAAACGTCCGCCGGTTGTCTCCGATGCGGCTCCTGATTTTGTTAAAACGGTTACCGCCGCCATGCTCGCCGGGCTCGGTGACGCCCTGCCCGTGTCGGCCCTGCCGCCGGACGGCACCTGGCCGATGGGCACCACGCGCTGGGAAAAACGCAACATCGCGGAAGAGATCCCGATCTGGAAAGAAGAGCTGTGCACCCAGTGCAACCACTGCGTGGCCGCCTGCCCGCATTCGGCTATTCGTGCCAAAGTGGTGTCGCCTGAGGAAATGGACGCCGCGCCAGCCAGCCTGCACTCGCTGGACGTGAAATCCCGCGATATGCGCGGGCAGAAATATGTTCTTCAGGTTGCGCCTGAAGACTGCACCGGCTGTAACCTGTGCGTTGAGGTGTGTCCGGCGAAGGACCGTCAGAACCCGGAAATCAAAGCCATCAATATGATGTCGCGTCTGGAGCACGTTGAAGAAGAGAAGGTGAATTACGACTTCTTCCTTGGCCTCCCTGAAATTGACCGCAGCGCGCTGGAACGTATCGATATTCGTACCTCGCAGCTGATTACGCCGCTCTTTGAGTACTCCGGCGCCTGCTCCGGCTGCGGCGAAACGCCGTACATCAAGCTGCTGACGCAGCTGTACGGCGACCGCATGCTGATTGCTAACGCCACGGGCTGTTCATCCATTTACGGCGGAAACCTCCCTTCCACGCCATATACCACCGACGCGAACGGCCGCGGTCCGGCGTGGGCGAACTCCCTGTTTGAAGATAATGCCGAGTTTGGGCTTGGCTTCAGGCTGACCGTCGATCAGCACCGCGCCCGCGTGTGTATAAGAGACAGGAGAAATCAATCTGGCTGATCGGCGGCGACGGCTGGGCCTACGACATCGGCTTTGGCGGGCTGGATCACGTCCTGAGCCTGACCGAGAACGTCAATATTCTGGTGCTCGATACCCAGTGTTACTCCAACACCGGGGGGCAGGCGTCAAAAGCCACGCCGCTGGGTGCGGTCACCAAGTTTGGCGAGCACGGTAAGCGCAAGGCGCGTAAGGATTTGGGCGTGAGCATGATGATGTACGGCCACGTTTACGTCGCGCAGATCTCTCTGGGCGCGCAGCTTAACCAGACGG
>CAMKZP010000294.1 GCA_946477805.1 uncultured Enterobacter sp. | reverse complement strand
TTGGCTGCGGGTCTGGCCGGGACGGAGATTATTGCCCGCGCCGATGCGGCGCTATACCGGGCGAAAGAGGCCGGGCGGGATCGCTGGTCGCGTTGATAGGTCGGGTGGCGGCTGCGCCTTACCCGACCTACCCGACTAATTCATCACCTGAAATAATAATATAATTACAAAACATATTAAATTATTACGCCCTGCCTGCTGGTTATATTTCATGATGATATATTAAAAACATTTCATGTTTTTCCGCATTGAGTTGTTCCACCCCGGTTAATAATATTCCCCTGCCTGCTTTTTATGGCAGGCATTCTTATTCACTTACCGGAAAAAAAATGAAATTAACCAAATTAGCACTGACCGTGGCGTTATTGTCATGTAGCTCTGCCGTGCTGGCGCATGGCTATGTTGATTCACCTGCAAGCCGTGCCTATAAATGTAAGCTGGGTCAAAATACAGACTGTGGCGCCGTTCAGTGGGAACCGCAAAGCCTTGAACAATCAAGCGGTTTTCCAGGCGCAAGCCTGCCGCCGGACGGGCAATTAGCCAGCGCAGGTAAAAGCAGCTTTTCTCAGCTGGATAAACAGGACCCGACTATCTGGTCGAAAAACAGCATCAAAAGCGGCATGAATAATTTCAGCTGGACGCTCACCGCCCGGCATAAAACCACCAATTTCCGCTATTACATTACCCAACAAAACTGGAATCAAAATCAGGCCCTGACGCGCAGCGCGTTTGAGCTGAAGCCATTTTGTGAAGTGAATGGTTACGGTGCCGTGCCCGAAAGTCGTGTTACGCATAGTTGTAACGTTCCAGCGCGCACCGGGTATCAGGTTATTTACGCGGTCTGGGAAATTGCCGACACCGCAAACAGTTTTTATCAGGCCATCGACGTTGATTTTGGCAACGGCGGAACATCGGGTGACGACGTAGCCGATGCCGGCTGGAGCCAGACCCTGACCGGCCAGCTCACCGGCCGTAATCTCAAGGCCGATGACAAGGTCGTTGCCCGCTTCTTCGACGACAACGGTGAAGTTCAGGGTCTGCGCACCGCGCTGAAGATTGCCAGCGCCAGCGCCGGAGCGGTGAATCAGTGGTCGCACGACCTTGCGGCGGCGATTAATACCGCGCATTCAGAAGTGCGCGCGGGCGTGAAATCTGCCGACGGTAACGTCGAGCCGGCCTTTGGCATCAATAACGTTTATGTGAAAAAAGAGAGCCGCCTGAAAAGCGTTGCTATCTCCTATGAAGAGGCGCAAACCCCAGCCGACGATGAGGCTTCCCTGAACGTCACTAACGTTCAGGCCACCCCGCTGACGAAGGGTGAAGGCACGGTGAGCTTTACTGCATCGGCGCAGGGACAGGTCGTGCTTGATGCAAAAGTGCAGAATCACGCCGGTGACGTGGTGGGTTATACGACGCAAACTCTCGACAACACCACCGCGAAAATCACCATCAGCCTGAAGGGTGCCTCGGCGGGACATCATATGCTGAAGTATTACGTCAGCAGCCTGGACGGCACGCTGATCTCACAGGATGTCGTAGACCTGACGCTTACCGATGCAGGTTCGGCAGAACCGTCGACGGGCAAGTATGACTATACCTTCCCGACGAACCTGCGCGCTTATAAGGCCGGGACCCGCGTCCTCCAGCCGAAGAACGGCAAGATCTACACCTGTCGTCCTGCGCCTTACAGCGGCTATTGTGTCCAGTGGTCGGCCTACGCCACACAGTTCGAACCGGGAACAGGTTCGGCGTGGAACATGGCCTGGACTCTGGCGAAGTAATCGCGCCCTCGCCTCACGTAAAGCCTTCAGCGCTTTACAACGCTAAAAAAGCCGGACGCTATCGCGGGTCCGGCTGTTTCAAATCAAGATTCAATACCGCACGCACACCGACTTGGTTTCGCACCAGCCGTCCAGCCAGTCCGGGCCGAAATCGCGCCCGGTTCCGGACTGCTTCATGCCGCCGAACGGCAGGTTGGCGTCGATCAGCGTGTGGCTGTTTACCCATACCGTGCCCACCTGCAGCCTGTCGGTGTACTCCAGCGCCTTGCCGATATTCTGCGTCCAGACGCTGGCCGTCAGCCCGTACTCGGTGTCGTTGGCAAGCCGCAGCGCCTCCTCACCGTCGGCCACGCGGACCAGGTTCACCACCGGGCCGAACACCTCTTCGCGCGTCAGGCGCAGCGCCGCCTCCGGGTTGATCGCAAGCGTTGGCGAGACGTAGTAGCCCTTGCCGTCCGGGCCGCGGCTGCCGGTAATAAGCTCCGCGTTGCGCGATGTCGCTTCATCAAGGAAGGACTGCACTTTATCGCAGTGGGCGCGCGACACCAGCGGGTTGATAAACGCCTGCGGCGACATGCCCGGCCCCACGGTCAGAGATTTCACCGCCTGCTCAAAGCCGCTCACCAGGGTGTCGAACAGCGGCGCTTCAATATAGATGCGCGAGCTTGCCGCGCAAACCTGCCCCTGGTTGAGGAAGCTGCCGGTCATCAGTCCTTCAATCACCCAGGCCGGATCGGCATCCTTCAGGACAATCGCCGGGTTTTTACCGCCCAGTTCGAGGGTCACGCCGGTCAGGGTTTCCGCGGCCGTACGGGCGATCTGTTTCCCGGTGGCGGTGGAGCCGGTAAAGCTCACCTTGGCGATGCGGGGGTGTGACGTCAGCGCCGCGCCGCACACCGCGCCGCTTCCGGTCACAACGTTGAACACGCCCTCCGGCACGCCGGCTTCGCACGCCAGCTCCGCCACGCGCAGCAGGGTCAGCGGCGTAGTTTCAGACGGTTTGATCACGATCGAGCAGCCTGCCGCCAGGGCAGGCATCACTTTCCACATGCCGATCATCAGCGGGAAGTTCCACGGCACAATCCCGGCCACCACGCCAACCGGCTCTTTGCGGGTCCAGGCCTGGTAGCGCGCCCCCTGCGGCAGCGGAATGGAAAGATCGAGCGTTTTCCCGGCAATTTTGGTGGTCAGCCCCGCGGTGTAGCGCATCCAGTTCAGGGTGCAGCCCACCTCAAAGGCGCGGGAGATGTTAATGGATTTGCCCTGCTCCAGCGTTTCAAGCTGCGCCAGCTCCTCGCCGTGCTGCTCGACCAGGTCGGCGAACCGCAGCAGAATGCGCTCGCGCTCTGCCGGTAATTTCCCCGCCCAGCTGCGGGCCACAAAGGCGCGCCAGCCGGACATTACCGCGCGGTCCACGTCGTCCACGCTGGCATCCGCGGTGGAGGCAATCGCCTCGCCCGTCGCCGGGTTGTAGACGTTCAGGCGTTTTTCGCTGTCCGATGCAGCCTGACGGCCATCAATCCACAGGCCATGCTGTCGGTCTAAAAACTGCTGCACGACGGGCAGAACGGCGATCTCTGATTCAGACATAGGGTACTCCTTCGTTATTCTTCGCAGGGTTTAATGCAGTCTACGAGGGCTTTCGCATTCCCGCTTTTATCTCTGTGACATTCGCTTTGCCACCTGTGACAGCCTCCGCAAATCGTGATAATTCCGTCTTATAACGCTGTTACCGGTGAGCGTTCTTTCCTATAGTCAGCCTCATAGCTCTGACAAGATGCAACATAAATCCAACAATGCGCAAACATTGACGGTACGGCGAGATAAACCATGGCGTGTGCAAGCGAGCAGGAAAAGTATCAGCAGTGGCTGGCGCAAATTAACCAGGCGTGCGGGCGGTTTGACGCTCGCCCGCTGGCGGGCGAATTTGTGGGTGAACTCGAAACCAGCTATGCCCGCAGCCTCAAGCTCAGCACCGTGACCGCCGCTGGCGTTAACCTTTTTCGCACCCGCCGGGAGATTCAACAGAGCAACGACGCCTGGTTTTACACGGTGTTTCAGCTTGAAGGCAGCGCCGGGATTGAACAGGACGACCGCCGTTCGATCCTGAAAACCGGGGATATTACGCTTATCGACGCCTCGCGCCCCTGCTCGATCTTCTGGCAGGAAACCTCCCGCCAGATTTCGCTTCTGGTTCCGCGCCAGATCGTCGAGCAGCAGTGTCGTTTTCAGGAGATCAGCTGCGCGCTGGCGCTTTCGCGCAGCCTGCCGACGGTTCAGCTTAGCCACCGCCTGCTGCAGGAGAGCATGGGCAACGCGGAGCTGAGCGTTCGGGAAAGCGAAGCCGCGCTGGAAGCGATGGTCTGCCTGCTGCGGCCCGCGTTCCAGCAGCGCGACGCCGTGCAGCCGCGCAAGGAGCGCCAGTTCCGCAGCGTGCTGTCGCTGATTGATGACCATATACAGTCCGAGGCGCTGCGCCCGGAGTGGATCGCCTCAGAGTGCGGGATGTCGGTGCGCAGCCTGTACCGCATGTTTGCCGAGAAAGGGCTGGTGGTCGCGCAGTATATTAAGAACCGTCGGCTCGACCTCTGCGCGCAGGTCCTGCGGTCCGCCAGCGACGACGAGAAGCTGGCGGGTATTGGCTACAGCTGGGGGTTCGCCGACCATAGCCATTTTTCAACGGCCTTCAAGCAGCGCTTTGGCGTGTCGCCCGGAGAGTACCGCAGGCGCTGCCGCTAGCTACTTTTTCAGCCACCTGCCGTTAATCCCCTTCACGTATTCACCCGGCTGCGCGCGCGCAACCAGCTTTTGTCCCGCCATTTTTGCCACTTCATCGACGGGCAGGTTATTGCTGTCGGCCAGCTTCTGGTAACTTTCCGCGCGCGCGGCGTTGATGCGGTTGACCAGCGCCAGAGTGTCGGCATCTTGCGCCACGGGGGCGATGTAGCCGCTCAGCGTTTCGCCCACCCGCCCCTGCGTGCGGGCGTCGTTCAGCGTGAGCGCCGCGGCCTGCACGCTGAACCCCAGCGCCAGAATAAGAAGAGCTATTCGTTTCATGGCATCATCAGAACAGATCGCTGCGCGATTTCAGCAGGGTTTCAACGTCTTTATCGACCTTGATATGGATCTCATGCTCGATTTTCACGTTCATGTTGATGGTAATCGGCTCTTTGGGTGCCGCAACTTCTATACGCGGCGTACAGCCTGTCAG
This sequence comes from uncultured Enterobacter sp., assembly GCA_946477805.1. Lineage (GTDB taxonomy): Bacteria > Pseudomonadota > Gammaproteobacteria > Enterobacterales > Enterobacteriaceae > Enterobacter. The sequence goes on along the minus strand of CAMKZP010000294.1, from coordinate 123 downwards.
CAGCGCAACAGCGGCCACGGTGAGTAGACCAGCCCTCATTTTCATCGTTGTTCCTCACTTTCCTTGCCTGTCAAACTGCGCAGCCCAGGTATCGCCGCATGTTGCTCAAACCACGTCTGCAGG
>CAMKZP010000293.1 GCA_946477805.1 uncultured Enterobacter sp. | reverse complement strand
ACCCTTCTTTATCTTTGGTCACATCTATTGCCTGTCTTGATGAAAACATTGAAAGGTAATGACACAAGCTAGAAAATTATGTAAATAGCGAGAATGTGTACGTTTATGGCCTCGTAACAGGTTGTGATATCGGAAACGGCTTGCAGATAATTATTTTAAGCACTTAATGATCACCTTATGTTTAATGCTGACTGTACCTTTATCTTTGCCAGCTGGGATTTGAACAAAATCGCCATCTTGCTCTACCCACCAAAATAACTAATTAATTTTCTTGCGAAAACACTTGGCAATCGAAGTTTAAATTGAATCACGAATGTGAAATATTAATGAGGATTCTTGTTAAAGTCCCTTCCCTTAAGAACATGGGCAGGTAACGGTGGCGTGAAACCTGGTTAGGTTGAACTATCGCGGCTATTGATAAATATCTGCACACGGAAGGACGTACAGATGACTTAAGAATTATATAAAGTGGGTTCAGAAGATCTGTCTGAGGAAGAATTACATACCGTCGCCGGTGACGGCTGCGTCTTTATCAAAGTGCGGGCCGCCGATACCGAATCACTGGAGAATTTCCTGATGGAGATTCATAGCCTTGAGGGCGTACGCTCTGTGCGCAGCTATATCGCGCTTTCTACGTTCCTGGAACGTGGCCCATCACCTGATTCAGCTTGATATAAGCAGGCTTGTCAAAGTTAACTCAGTTCTTTTACAAATAAAGGTCCGCTTCTGGCACTCAGAAGATTATCTGTCCGGACTGAAGGTCTACTTTGAGCGAAAAGCGGACTTCAACCGGTTAAGTTTTTCCGAAAGCGCCGGCTTCTGTCTACTTTAATGATGCCAACGCTTCTAAGCTAAAAGTAATTACAGGTGATGTTCGACGGTTTTCATCGGCATACAGAGCGCGCTATCCGGTTATAGGTATGCCGAACGCCGCGTATAGCAATACTGTACGCCAGGATGTTTTCTGGCAGAGCCATACCCATATATCCGGTGTCCCCAATATGGTGTAGATCTGCTCCCGCCATTTTACTCCAGAGTGCTATTTGTCTGATTGAACTGACATCCGCGCCTTCCTGAGAGGTGCCAATTGCTGTCATAGCCAGTGCTCCGTTTATATGGGCGGCATCAACCAGCTGTGAAACCCGATCGATGCTCATTCCAGGTACCGTACCTGGCGCTGGAAGCAGCACGATATCTGCACCTTGCCTGGCGAAAGTGGCCACATCTTCTTCGCTAATAATGCTGCTGCCACTCTCACGGACAATACCGGCGCCGTGCATTTTCCCACTGACTATAACCACTTCATCGCCTACCGCTTCCTTAATCGATTTAACGGCATCTCCTAAAGCCTGGTTACTGACCCCGTTATTGGGATTTCCGGTAAGGACAATGATCTTCGCACCCATCTTTATCAGTCTGCGGGCATTTTCAGGCGTGGCTGCGCGTCCCGGTTTCATCTTCCAGATATCATTGTGCTGAGTTGCAAAATTTGGATCGACAGCCTCAAGATTCACCCCAATTATTCTGCCGGTCAGGCGCTGTAGCTCGTGTAACATCTGTTCAGGCTTTGTTTCTGCAGGCATGCCCATTATCTGCGGATTCTCACTGTCAAACATGTTAACCAAAATGATGTCTGCGCCCTGTGAAGCAGCCAGTTCAGCGTTGGTTACGCTGTTAAGCAACGGTTGTGTAATGGCGATGGATTCGCTAACCAGAACCCGCCCCTCGCTTGCACGAATCGCATATAAAAGCAAAGCCTTGTCCATTACCTGAAAGTCAGAGTTGCAGCAATCGAGTAAACGCTTAGTTGTCATGTTCAAACCTCATTTCTCATAAGCTTTTTAATTAAAAAGCCTCCGCTTTCTCTGAAGGCTGAGAAGCGGAAACGTTCCCCTGGCTACCTAATCACGCCCTGCCGTGGCCAGGCTGAAGCGGCAGATGCAGAACCGGAACAGAAAAAAGTAAATCAGCCTCCAGATTACGCCGACAGACAGCATTTAAAGTTGTAGCAATATCTAGTGTGCCAGTTATGATTCCCCTTACCCAGTCCCCTGAGAGTACGCTAAGTTGTAACAACATCACCTAAATCCAGCCCTACGTCTTCCGAACGGCGCAAGCCACAGCCTGGAATAACCGCAAACATCGCCGCATCGAGTATTCCGATGCTGGAATCATCCCTCTCACATAAATTAATTAACGCCCGGATCTCCGAAGGCAGTGCCCGGCCACGCGGAAGGCGGCTGCCGCGCAGGTTGCGCACAGTACACCCGCCAGCCGTTTTGTTTTTGCGTCCTTCTTTGCTACCTGAAAATACCAACTTTTCCCCGGCTAAATTTGCCGGTATCACAAAAGGAGCGTCAGGAAGTGAACAGATGACGCTGGACCAGGCCAGAAACCAGGGTTTGATTACCGACGATTCCGCGCAATGGGTCGATAAAGATATTTTCCGCATGGGATCGCAAACCAAATCGATTAATTACATAGATCCGGTAACGGGAAGTATGGTCACTATGAAGGTTTTTGATAATAGCGACATGCAAACCGAGGCTGCCAAAGACTTCAGGGTTGTGGTGTCTACGCCGGTCGGCAAAGATGGACAGTATGTCGATCGTAATTTTTATCAGGTCGGTGCAGGTGGTTCGCTTGATGTGGACGTCGGCCAAAAAACAGGCAACTGGGTGGGCGCAGCAGAAAATCAGTTTAACGTCATTCTGAAAAGTTCGGTAAACAATAAAAACCAATCCTCAGCCTATCACGTAACCGATGGCGGCAACATCAGCTATCAGTCCAAAACTGTGGTTCAGCTTGGTAACAATGATAATAATATCAAAGACTCAGGTAATGCGCTTGCCTGGATGACCGCTGCTGATTTTGTTGGATCATTCAACAGCGTTATCGGTGAGCAAAACATCACCAACGTCGAGGATTTCAAGGCCTACAATAATGCGCTTATCAAGGCTCTTCAGGATGGTAAAATTCAGCTCACCGAAGAGCAGTACGCTGCTGAGTTAAATAAAGCCCGCGACACCGCGGTGCACGGTATTTTTGCCAATACCGATGCTATTGCTCCTGACGACGCGGTACGGGCCTTTGTGAATCGAGATGCCGTCTCCTATATTCACGGAGAAGGCAGCAATAGCAATGTGACTATCGCTAACGATGCCAATATCCAGTTGGTGCATTCAGACGCCACCGTGGTTAATCTCGAGAACGGCGCAACGCTGACCAACAACGGCACCCTCGGCACCGCCGGAAATACCTACCGCGGAGCATACGTTATTGCCGCAAGGAACACCTCTTTTGTAGAGAATAACGGCGTGATTGATGCCGGCACTAATCCGGAGATGGCCGACTTTTTCCAGAGCGGTGCGACGGGGGTTGCCGCAGGCGTACAGACTGCAATCCTCGCCAACGGCCAGTCGGTGGTAAACAATAATACTACGGGCGTGATTAATGTAGCTGCCAGGGAAAACTACTACGGCAATACTGGCGTATTAATGAGTGGTAGTGCGACGTTAAATAACGACGGCGCGATCAATATTGCCGCAAGTAATGAAGCCAGCAGCATTCTGGGTGATGGCGCCAACATCGGTGTGGTAACACAGCAGAATACAACCTTTAACAATCGAGGAACGCTCTATATTGGGCGCCTGGCGCAACGTTCCCCGACGGATACGACTTCTGATATTGCCATCAAACAGCAGTCCATTGGCGTTCAGCTGTTCGGTAACGGGATCTACAACGGTTCTGATACCTCCCAGATAATTATCGGTAGCAAAGTCCAGAACGCCACGGCAATTGACATCGGCGGTGCAGCGACGCTTAATCAGAAAGGCACTATTGATATTAACGGTGCCGTGACCGGCGAATCTATCTCCACGAATATTGGGATCCTCGCGCGTGAGGGAACTCAGGCGGCGAATGTGGTGAATGCTGGCGTTATCAATCTGAATGGTCTTAACAGCATAGGGATTCAGGCGCTGGCGAACTCGCAGGTGACCAGCTCTGGCACAATTAATATTAACGGCGGACTTGACCCCACCACCCATTATGCCAACTACGGTATTTACGCTCAGGGTGAAAAGGCCCTGGCAATATTATCCGGTACGGTAAACCTGAGTGGTGATGGAGCAATCGGCGTGCACGCCCGCGATAAAGGCGAAATCAACGTCACCGAAAACGGGACCGTTAACTTCACCGACGGCATTAACCAGACGGGCTATTACATCTTCGGTGCGGGCTCGACCATCAAAAAAGCTGCTTCCAGCGTTCAGGATGCCTCTACGGAGGGCTCGACGCTGTATCGCGTCGACGGCGGCGCAAGCTTTTCCGGCTCCGCAGACAGTTCCGCCGGACTGAATGCGTCTGGTGAAGGGGCCACCATTATTCGTACCACTGGTGCTGGCAGTCATTTTGATTCAGGTAAGCTGGCGCTCAGCATCACGGGAACCGGTGCAACCGGGATTCGAATTGAGGGCGGCGCAACGGGCGAGATTTCGCCGGACGCGGTGATCGTCAGAGTGGCCGGAAAAGACACCACCGCCGGGATTGTTGATGGCAATTATTACAACCTTGATGGTACAGCCGATGCGACCAAAAAAAGCGATTCCGTACTAACCAGCCATGCCGTGCTGGAAACGGCGAACACGGCAGATGGTGCATTTGGCTATATCGCCAGAAACGGGGGCCGACTGATCCACGAAGGCTCGATTGATTTCACGGCGGATAACAGCACCGGCGTACTGGTCGACGGTGGAATTCTGGAGAATCGCTCTGGTATCACCGTTAACGGCGTGGCGGTGAATATCCAGGGCGCGAATTCGGTGGTGACGAACAGCGGTATTGTCACCGCAACTAACGGCACGGCGGCGTATCTGGTCGGCAATAACGCCACGCTGACGTTGAGTGGGAATGGCGAAACCCGTGCAGCCGGTACGGCAAACGGTATCCTTAAGTTATTTCCCAAGCTGCAAGGAAAATTTAAACTGTTCTTGTCAGGTTGTTGTTCTGGCGGATAAAACAGGCTCAGGCTTATCCGCAGAAACGTTACATAACCCTGTGAGTTGATGCTTGGTAACTCACCGCACCGCTAAGTTAGTTAACTGAAAAACACCTGTCTCTTATACACATCTCCGAGCCCACGAGACAGGCAGAAATCTC
>CAMKZP010000292.1 GCA_946477805.1 uncultured Enterobacter sp. | reverse complement strand
ATCTACACTCGACTAGTCGTCGGCAGCGTCAGATGTGTATAAGAGACAGGCTCGCTCCCGAGTTTGCCACGCCGTTGATCCGCGAGGTGCTCGCCCTGCTGCTGTGCCTGTTCGCGGGCGTGCTGGCGATTTACGGCTACCTGCGATGGCTGCGTAACGAAAAGGCGATGCGCCTGAAGCAGGACCTGCCCTATACGCGCGGGCTGCTGATTATCAGCACGATTTTGCTGACGGTAGCGGGCGTGGTGATGGTGCTGGTGTTCTATGGCGGATAGCCGCAAAGCGCGACGGGAAGCGGACCCCGGACTGCAGCCGGAGCGGACATCGCTGGCCTGGCTGCGCACGCTGCTGGGATACGGTGCGCTGATCGCCCTGGCGATCAGGCACAACTGGCACCGCACCGGGGTGCCATTCTGGATTTCGATTATCGTGCTGGCGCTGGTGGCTCTCATTTTGTGGCGCTACACCCGCAGCCGTAACCTGATGGACGTGGCGCACGACGATGTGGCCCAGCCGAAGGCGGTGCGGGATAAGTTCCTGATCGCCCTGGCCGTTCTCTCGCTGTCGCTGCTGTTTGCAGTTACCCACATTCAACAAATTTTGCACCTGTAGGCCGGGTAAGGCGCAGCCGCCACCCGGCATAATTACTTCCCTTTAGCCAGATACTTCGCCATCTCGTCTTCCGGCACCATCCCGCCGCCTGTCGCCCACACCAGGTGGGTAACGTTCGCACCGGCATTAACGCGCAGCGGCCCGGCCATCCCCGCCAGCGCCGACGGCTCCAGGCGAATGCCCTCTTCCTGCGCCAGCCAGCCGAGCATGTCGTACATGCTCTGGTCTGAAAGCGTATAGAACCCGTCGAGCAGGCGCTCCATCGCGCGGCCCACGAAGCCGGACGCGCGCCCGACCGCCAGCCCGTCCGCCGCCGTCACGTTGTCGATACCCAAATCCTGCACCGCGATCTCATCGTGCAGGCCGGTGTAAACGCCCAGCAGCATGCACGGGGAGTGCGTCGGCTCGGCGAAGAAGCAGTGAACGTGATCGCCAAAGGCCAGCTTCAGGCCAAACGCCACGCCGCCGGGACCACCGCCGACGCCGCACGGCAGGTAGACGTACAGCGGATGTTCCGCATCCACCGTGCGGCCCTGCTCGGCAAACTGCGCCTTCAGGCGCTCGCCCGCCACCGCATAGCCCAGGAACAGGGTGCGGGAGTTTTCATCGTCGATGAAGAAGCAGTTCGGATCGCTTTCCGCCGCTTTTCGCCCCTGCTCCACCGCCACGCCGTAATCCTGCTCGTATTCCACGACGATGACCCCGTGGCTGCGCAGCCTGGCTTTCTTCCATTCACGGGCGTCGGCGGACATATGCACCGTCACCTTAAAGCCGATGCGGGCGCTCATGATGCCGATAGACATCCCCAGGTTTCCGGTTGAGCCCACCGCGATGCTGTACTGGCTGAAAAACGCCTTAAAGCGCGGCTCCAGCAGGATGCTGTAGTCATCTTCCGTGCTCAGCAATCCGGCTTCCAGCGCCAGTTTTTCCGCGTGGGTTAGCACCTCGTAGATGCCGCCGCGCGCTTTAATCGAGCCGGAAATCGGCAGATGGCTGTCTTTTTTCAGCAGCAGGGTGCCGGGAATGGGTTTCGCGAACGCCTTTTCCAGCCGTTTTTGCATCGCCGGAATGGCGACCAGCCCGGACTCGATAATTCCGCCCGTTGCCGCCGTTTCCGGGAAGGCTTTCGCCAGATACGGCGCAAAGCGGTTGAGGCGCGCGTGCGCGTCCTCTACGTCGGCTTTGGTCAGACCGACATACGGCAACCCTTCCGCCAGCGTGGTGGCGCGCGGGTTAAGCCAGGTGGTTTCTTTCAGGGCCATCAGATCCTCAACCAGAGGGAAGCGTGCGGTTAAGGTAGTAACAGTTGCGTTTGTCATAGTACGTCTCTTCGCGCTCAGATAATGAAAGAAAGCAGGAATGTGCCGCCAAGTGCAAGCACCGAGGCGATAAACGTCGCCGTCGTATAGTATTTGAAGGTTTCATTCAGGGTGGCACCGCAGTATTGCTTCACCAGCCAGAAGAGGGAGTCGGTCACGATCGTGCAGCCAATAGCGCCGGAACCGATGGCAATGGTGATGATCTCCGGGCTGACGTTCGGATACATGGGCAGCATCGGGGCCACGATCGCCGTCGCGCCCATCATCGCCACCGTTGCCGAGCCCACGGCGGCATGCAGCACTAACGCCACCAGCCAGGCGAGCAGAATCGGGTGCATGTGCAGGTTCGAAAGAATGTGCGCCAGGGTCTCTGCCAGCCCGCTGGTCTTGAGGATGGCGTTAAACGCCCCGCCTGCGCCGATAATCAACAGAATATTGGCGATGGAGCCAAAGCCGTGCTCGGTGTGCGTCAGCATCGTGCCCATGCCCATATGCTGACGGATCCCCAGCAGGTAATAGGCCACAAAGACGGCGATAAACATCGCGGTGATGGGGTTACCGATAAATTCCAGCAGCGTATACAGCGAGCCCTCTTTACGTGTCATATTCAGCTCGGCGACGGTTTTCACCAGCATCAGGGCAATCGGCAGCAGCACGGTGAACAGCGTGGCGCCCAGCGACGGCAGAGTATGTTCTTCCCTGACTTTCAGGTCAGAAAACTCTGCCGGAACCGGTTTAAACGGCAGGCGATCGCCCAGCAGTTTCAGGAACAGCGGGCCGCCGACTAGCGAGGCGATCAGGCCTACCAGCAGACCGTAGACGATCACGGTGCCCACATCTGCGCCCAGCTTGTTGGTCACAAACAGCGCCGCCGGGTGCGGCGGCACCACGCAGTGCACCGCCATCAGCGCGGTACACAGCGGAATGGCCAGCTTCAGCAGCGACGTATTCGTTTTTTTAGCAATCGAAAACGCCAGCGGGATCAGCAGCACGACGCCCACTTCGACAAACAGCGTAATTCCGCAGATCAGCCCCACCAGCACCATAATCACATCCGCCGACAGCCAGCGGCAGCGCTGCAGCGTAATCCCGATGCGCTCTGCCGCGCCGGAGACTTCCATCATCTTACCGAGAATAGTGCCAAGCCCAATCACCGCCGCCAGGAAGCCCAGCGTGCCGCCAATCCCGCTCTCTATAGCGTTCACCATGTCCAGCGGGCTCATTCCCATCATTGCGCCAACAAAAAAGCTCGCCAGCAGCAGCGCCAGGAACGGGTGAAACTTCAGTTTTACGATGGTTACTACAATCACCACAATGCTGATGAGCAGCGTTGCCACAACCCAGATCTGAGAGCCCATATTTCACCTCACCCTTAAGTAACTTACGGGTATTGGACGAAAAAACAGCCTGAGCTGACAAACGATATAAATTGCCGTTCAGGTGAGCCAGATTGGATCAAGTCAGTGACAGCGCTCTAAAAAGTGCACGTTATGCGTATTTGGTTCACATAAATTCATCTTTAACAGGTATTCTGAGCCAGGTGAAGAGAGCGAGAACGGCAATGAACGATGCGAATGAAACCCGAAACCGCCTGCTGAACGGCTGGCAGCTGTCAAAAATGTACACCTTTGAAGTGGCGGCCCGGCATGAGTCCTTCGCGCTGGCGGCCGAAGAACTTTCGCTCAGCCCCAGCGCGGTGAGCCACCGCATCAACCTGCTGGAAGAGGAGCTGGGGATCCCGCTGTTTGTGCGTTCGCACCGTAAAGTAGAGCTGACGCAGGAGGGAAAGCGCGTTTACTGGACGCTCAAAGCGTCGCTCGACACGCTGAACCAGGAGATCCTGGACATCAAAAACCAGGCGTTGTCCGGCACGCTGACGGTCTACTCCCGGCCGTCAATAGCCCAGTGCTGGCTGGTGCCGATGCTGGGCGACTTTACCCGTCGCTATCCGTCGATTTCGCTGACCGTTCTGACCGGCAATGATTACGTCAATATGCAGCGAACGGGCGTCGATCTGGCACTGTATTTCGACGATACGCCCCCCTGCCACCTTTCACATGAATTTCTTATGGACGAGGCGATTTTGCCGGTCTGCTCGCCGCAGTATGCCAGTGAACATCAGCTGCTGAAAAATCCCGGAAATATCAGCCACTGTACGCTTTTGCATGACCGTCAGGCCTGGAGCAATGATTCCGGTACCGACGAGTGGCTGAGCTGGGCGCAGCATTTTGGAGTGAAAATGCCGCCATCATCGGGCATTGGTTTCGATCGGTCCGATTTAGCCATCATTGCTGCCATGAACCACGTCGGCGTGGCGATGGGGCGTAAGCGTCTGGTGCAGAAGCGGCTTGAACGCGGCGAACTGATCGCCCCCTTTGGCGAAAAGACCCTCAAATGCCACCAGCACTATTACATCTCGACGCTTTCGGGCAGGCAGTGGCCGAAAATTGATGCTTATGTCGGCTGGCTAAAAGAGATGGCGCGCTGAATATTTATTACGCTTTGGCGCTACACCCGCTGGCAGAAAGGTGCTAAATACAGGCGAGTGCTTATGATTTTATTCAGGGTAAACCGTGTTAAAGCCTTTCATTACCGCTGCCTTACTGCTTGCTTCCGGCTGGGCCTGTGCCGCTGAGCCGCCGCTGACGGCTGCCCGCTACGCGCAGCTGCTGGGCGTGGGGATGGACGTCGACTGGGCGCGAACCGAGCGCGGCATTCGCGAATTCGACCCGCTGGTGGTCCGCGATTTTCGCGCAAAAGGGATTAGCCATGTGCGCATTCGCGTGGCCGATGAGCCGACAGAGGCGCGGCTGATTCATCTGCGCAAGCTGGTGGAAGCCTGCGAGCAGTACGGCGTGATCCCGATTATCTCCTATCAGGCCGATGCCTATAAAAACGACCCGAAAGCGGATAACGAGAAAGAGGTCATTAACTGGTGGATTGCCGTGGCGCACTACTTCGGCCAGCGCTCGCCGCTGCTGGGCTTTGACCTGATTTACGAGCCCGCGGATAAGCTCAACCACAGCGCGGCATCGCTCAACCGGGTATACGAGAAGGCGATTGAAGACATCCATGCAATCGATGCTAACCGCATGATTTTCATCGCGCCGCGCCTGCGCGCTGCGCCGGAAGCCTTATCCAGCCTGAAGCTGCCCGCGCGCAGCCAAAGCTACCTGCTGGCCGAGTGGCATATTTTCCCGTGGGGGCCGCAGAAAAGTAACGGTAAATACCCGTGGA
>CAMKZP010000291.1 GCA_946477805.1 uncultured Enterobacter sp. | reverse complement strand
CGTACGATAAATTTATCAGTACGCTTGTTGCTGCGGGTCTTCTTACCTTTGGTCTGAACGCCCCACGGAGATACCGGGTGCTTACCAAAGTTACGACCTTCACCACCACCATGTGGGTGATCGACTGGGTTCATCGCAGTACCGCGAACGGTAGGACGAACACCACGCCAGCGTGCAGCACCTGCTTTACCCAGAACGCGCAGCATATGCTCAGCATTGCCAACTTCGCCCAGAGTAGCGCGGCAGTCTGCTTCGACTTTACGCATTTCACCAGAACGCAGACGCAGGGTGACATAAGCACCGTCACGAGCAACGATCTGAACGTAAGTACCAGCGGAACGTGCCAGCTGACCGCCTTTACCTGGTTTCATTTCTACGTTATGAACGGTAGAACCAACCGGGATATTGCGCATCGGCAGGGTGTTACCTGCTTTGATTGCAGCATCAACGCCAGACTGAATCTGGTCGCCAGCTTTCAGGCCTTTAGGGGCCAGGATGTAACGGCGTTCGCCATCTTTGTACAGAACCAGCGCGATGTTCGCGGAACGGTTCGGATCGTACTCAAGACGCTCAACAACTGCTGGGATACCGTCTTTGTTGCGTTTGAAGTCAACAATACGATAAGCCTGCTTGTGGCCACCACCGATGTGACGAGTGGTGATACGGCCATTGTTGTTACGACCACCGGATTTGCTGTTTTTTTCCAGCAACGGAGCAAAAGGTTTGCCCTTGTGCAGCTCAGGGTTAACCACTTTAACTACGTGGCGACGACCCGGAGATGTCGGTTTACATTTAACAACTGCCATTGTATTACTCCTCCGACTTACTCAGCGCCGCCAACGAAGTCCAGATTCTGGCCTTCCTTCAGGGTGACGTAAGCTTTTTTCCAGTCGCTACGACGACCGATACGCTGTCCGTGACGTTTAACTTTCCCTTTAACTACCAGGGTGTTAACGACTTCGACTTCGACTTCAAACAGTTTCTGCACAGCAGCTTTGATCTCTGCTTTGGTCGCGTCTTTAGCAACTTTGAGAACGATGGTGTTAGTTTTTTCCATCGCAGTAGACGCTTTTTCAGAAACGTGCGGTGCGCGAAGCACCTTCAGCAGACGTTCTTCACGAATCATGCCAGCATCTCCTCAACTTGCTTAACAGCATCAGCAGTCATTACGACTTTGTCGAAGGCGATCAGGCTAACCGGGTCGATACCAGTTGCATCGCGTACGTCAACCTTGTGCAGGTTACGTGCGGCCAGGAACAGGTTCTCGTCCAGCTCACCGGTGATGATCAGCACATCTTCCAGAGCCATGTCTTTCAGTTTCTGTGCCAGCAGCTTAGTTTTAGGCGCTTCAACAGAGAATGATTCGACAACGATCAGACGATCCTGACGTACCAGTTCGGACAGAATGCTTTTCAGCGCGCCGCGGTACATCTTTTTGTTAACTTTTTGACTGTGGTCCTGTGGACGCGCAGCGAAGGTCACGCCACCTGAACGCCAGATCGGGCTCTTGATAGAACCTGAACGCGCACGGCCGGTACCTTTCTGGCGCCATGGCTTTTTGCCAGAACCAGTTACTTCAGCACGAGTCTTCTGAGCACGAGTACCCTGACGAGCACCAGCTGCATAAGCAACAACAACCTGGTGAACCAGCGCTTCGTTGAAATCACGACCGAAGGTAGTTTCGGAAACAGTCAGCGCGCTCTGCGCGTCTTTCAATACTAATTCCATTGCTATCCCCTTACGCCTTCACAGCTGGTTTAACGATCAGGTCGCTACCGGTTGCACCCGGAACTGCACCTTTAACCAGCAGCAGGTTGCGCTCAGCGTCAACACGTACTACGTCCAGGCTCTGAACGGTCACACGTTCGTTACCCAGCTGACCTGCCATTTTCTTGCCTTTGAACACTTTGCCCGGAGTCTGGTTCTGACCGATAGAACCCGGAACGCGGTGAGACAAGGAGTTACCGTGAGTAGCGTCCTGGGTACGGAAGTTCCAGCGCTTAACGGTACCAGCAAAACCTTTACCTTTAGAGGTACCGGTTACGTCAACTTTTTTAACGTCAGCAAACAGCTCAACGCTAATGTCCTGACCTACGGTGAACTCTTCGCCTTCAGCAAGACGGAATTCCCACAGACCACGGCCAGCTTCAACGCCAGCTTTAGCGAAGTGACCCGCTTCTGGTTTGGTTACACGGTTAGCTTTTTTAGCACCAGTGGTCACCTGAACAGCGCGGTAGCCATCGTTAGCCAGATCTTTGATCTGAGTAACGCGGTTTGCTTCAACTTCGATTACGGTTACTGGGATAGAGACGCCATCTTCAGTGAAGATGCGGGTCATACCCACTTTTTTACCGACTAAACCAATCATTGTATCAACCTCTCAATCGCTCGATGACCTGATCAACCCAGGCTGATCTGCACGTCTACACCGGCAGCCAGATCCAGACGCATCAGAGCATCAACGGTTTTCTCAGTTGGCTCAACGATGTCAACCAGACGCTTGTGAGTGCGAATTTCGTACTGATCGCGCGCGTCTTTGTTAACGTGCGGAGAAATCAGAACGGTAAAGCGCTCTTTGCGGGTCGGCAGCGGGATCGGACCACGGACTTGCGCACCAGTGCGCTTAGCAGTCTCGACGATTTCCGCGGTTGATTGATCGATCAGACGATGATCAAACGCTTTAAGGCGGATACGGATTCTTTGGTTCTGCATGAGACCAGAGCTCCAATTATTTTATAAACGAAAATGATTACTACTCAAACCCATTACGATTGATGGGAGAGTGTAACCGTTCTTACGTAGCCCCCCAATTGGGAGCATTGTTAAGCAACAAAATGCGTCGCTCAGGTTCAGATTGAACCAGCCGTCAATTACGACAAGCCCGCGCATTATACGTATTTCCAGACTTAATACAAGTCAGTAGTGCCGAAAATAACCACCCTTTTATCGCCTTCTTTTACTGCTGGTCGAGTTCGGCCATCGCCTGCTTCACCCGGGCCTTAAGATCGGTGCTTTCAACAGGCTCCGTCGCGTGTTGCTGCTCAAGGTCCTCCTCTTCCTTATTACTCTCTTCCTTATTACTCTCTTCCTTATTCACCTCTTCCGTACTCTCCTCAGGTAACGGCAAAGGCTGCTTCTTATATATGTAGTGCTGATCGGAGAGACGGTAGTTCGAGGTTGCAGGTGCTGGATGGACTTTCACGGCCCACCCAATGTGGACGTAATAGCCTGAAACCACCATGATAACGCTATAAGCCAGCCAACAAAGAGCAATGAGCGCTCGCCGCCCATTCGACTGCGGGGTTTCCGGCTGGATAAAGTTTTTTTCCTCTATAAGATAGCTGTCCTGCTTCAGGCTCATACCTTCCCTCCTTCATGCACCAGCTTTGGACTTTCACCCAGCACCTGCCACAGTCGAATAAGTGTGACTTTGCCCATTACACCGTCAGCCTTGATTTTATTTTGCGTCTGAAACTGCCGGATTTTCTCAGTTAGCATTGGGCTCCACTCGCCCGTATTTTCGGCCTCAACATTCAATACGCGGCTCAGCATCGTATCAAGCCACGCGATATCATCGATGCTGCTTTTCTTAGTGATACTCGCGTTCCCATCAGGTGATGGCTTCCACATCAGCGTATAGCTTCCCGTCCAGACCTTACTGAACCAGGCTTTATTCAGGATCCAGGTTTTTCCCGCAGACAGTGCGGCAAGTGTCCCCTCCCCTTCTCCGATGATAACAACCGGGATACTGGCATTATCCACGTTCAGAGTGGCAATCCATGGCAGGCTTTGGGCCATTAGTGATGCCAGACTTTCCTTACCTGACAGACACGTCATTCCCGCACGGTATGCCTGGTCGCACCAGGCCTCACTCCTGCTGACTTCATAACCCCACACGCTATACAGCAACGCAAATGATTCATTTGACGACATTTTTTCCGAAACAAGTGACGGTGCTTCCTTATCAGCGGTTGACGAGGGTAACAACGCAGCGGGGGAAGGTAACCAGCGGGACAAGGGTTCGCTAAAATATACGCCAGCGCTTCCCCATACGGCGGAGGTGACGATCAGCGCAAGACACGCCAGCCCCCTTATTCGGGGCAAGGGCAATCGGCGTAATGCTTCGTTTTGTAAAGACTGTGGGATAAAACCGTGCGGCGCGTCGCACTCCTTATATCTGTCACGGAAAAAACGTCCTGTACGGGCCGCTAAGCGTAAATCGCCCCGGCTGCGCTTCAAAATTTTACGAATGAATGTATCGGGAAACGGATTTCCACATTCAAGATCAATGCCTGCGTGGGAAGCGGTGATTTGTCGGACGTCTTTGGGGCTGGCGGCGGCGATATCGAACCATACCGGGTGATGCCTGCGCAGCCTGAGCTGCTGGCTGCGGGTAAAGTTGCCGGTGAGCAATAAACGGGCGGTTGGCATGAGTGCCATGAATGCTTTTACCGTTGCCAAAATGCTTTTTGTTAACCGGTGCCCGTCTTCAAGAACAAACAGCGGCAGGCTGCCTTGCGTCGCTTCTGAAGCACGCATTAATTCAGGCCACAGCGAATCCTGAGCAAATGAACGTCCGGTTAAATTGCCCGGTTCCTGAGTATCTGCGATGACGACTAACTCCCAACGATAGCCTTTACTATTAACCGGGCACATCGTAATAACCCGGTGAGGCCATGCGGCAAGAATGCCTTGCGCCAGCGTGCTTTTCCCGCTGCCTTTTCCTCCCTGCAGCACTACCCAATGTTCATGCGTCATCGTCGTAAGAAGACTCTCAAACATTTGTTTATGTCGGGTAGTTTGAAAACTGGTCTGTTCATCCCTGACCATGCTAATGTCCTCAAAAATTTATCTATTCCTAAAATAAAGCCATACGGGCGTAAAATGCTTGCTGCCTATAAGAGGCTAATTATATTATCGCAAGCCTTAACAAGATATAGTCTGGTTTTTAGCCGTACTTAATAATGAATGTATGAATACTTTTCCCGCCTTATTAAAAAGCTCGTTATTATATAATGCGTTTTACCTGGCAGTTATATTGACAAGCATTATATGTATTCTCACAACCATACACGGTGGCTATATTCTGTGGGTTGAAAATGGCGTATCGCGTGAACACCCTGAAATCATAAACAAGGTGAATAAAACGAGCAGAATGTATAAATGGAATTTGTCA
>CAMKZP010000290.1 GCA_946477805.1 uncultured Enterobacter sp. | reverse complement strand
GTAACCAATTTTAATTAATTAAAGGTGATAAAAATTACAATATATAATTAGCAATACTTAATACGCTTACTCTATATATTCCGTGAAAAGCATTCATGAAATAAATATCACAAACAGTCTTCCGTCCTCGTCGCGCATGACGCTGTTTGCACAAAGCTTGATCTAACCCAGAGCAAGCCATCCCGCACTCTGTGCTAAAAGTAAGCACTCCGGGCCTACGGGCAGGCTTTCCACCTTTTTTCAGGGCAACAGATGCAGGCAGATCGGTCAACGCAGCGCGCCGCTACGCGGCTATGTATTCAGTGCGGGCTTTTCCTCTTACAGCACGGGGCGGAAAGCGCGCTGGTCGAGGAGCTTTCAACGCGTCTTGGAGTGGCACTTGGGATGGATAGCGTTGAAAGCGCCATCTCTTCAAACGCCATCGTCCTCACGACCATCAAAGACGGTCAATGCCTGACCTCCACGCGAAAAAACCACGATCGCGGCATCAATATGCACGTCGTGACGGAGGTACAGCATATTGTCATTATGGCGGAGCACAAACTCCTCGACCTCAAGGATATTGAAAAACGCTTTAACCACATCAAACCGTTACGCTACCCGCGATGGCTGGTGGTTCTGATGGTGGGGCTCTCCTGCGCCTGTTTCTGTAAGCTCAATAACGGCGGCTGGGACGGTGCGGCCATCACCTTTTTCGCCAGCAGCATCGCCATGTATGTTCGCCAGCTTCTGACCCACCGGCAGATGCACCCGCAAATCAATTTCTGTATTACCGCGTTTGTTGCCACCACGGTTTCAGGCCTGCTGCTGCGCATACCGCAATTCGCCAACACCTCTACCGTCGCTATGGCCGCCAGCGTGCTTTTGCTGGTGCCCGGCTTTCCGCTAATTAACGCCGTTGCCGACATGTTCAAAGGACACATAAATACCGGCCTGGCGCGCTGGGCTATCGCCAGCCTTCTGACGCTTGCCACCTGTCTCGGCGTGGTAATGGCGATGACGCTGTGGGGGTTACGCGGATGGGCGTAATTGAATTTTTGCTCGCACTGGCGCAGGACATGCTTCTGGCCGCCCTCCCCGCCGTCGGTTTTGCGATGGTCTTCAACGTGCCGCAGCGGGCGCTGCCCTGGTGTGCGCTGCTGGGCGCCATTGGCCACGGTTCGCGAATGGTCATGATGACGGCAGGTTTTAATATCGAGTGGTCGACGTTTATGGCCTCAATGCTGGTGGGCAGCGTAGGTATTCAGTGGTCGCGCTGGTATCTGGCGCACCCAAAGGTTTTCACCGTCGCCGCCGTTATTCCCATGTTTCCGGGTATCTCAGCCTATACTGCGATGATTTCAGCGGTGAAGATAGGCCACTTTGGCTACAGCGAGCCGCAGATGATCCTCCTGCTGAGTAATTTTCTGAAGGCCTCTTCCATCGTCGGGGCCCTCTCCATCGGGCTGTCGATCCCCGGTTTGTGGCTGTATCGTAAACGCCCGCGCGTTTGATGTTTGTGTTCTTTCGCTGCCGTGGGGATAATCCCCTCTTTGCGTTTGGTGAAGATAAGGAAAGGATGTGGCTAACCCCGACAGCGAACACCCCGAGTACAACGACGGATCCAGCCTGAAGGATAAAATTTTTCAGAGCGCCATCGCCCTGTTTGCCGAGTACGGGCTAAACGGGGCCCGCATGGAGCAAATCGCCGAGAAAGCAGGCACCACTAAACGAATGGTGGTGTATCACTTTAAGAACAAAGAGAACCTGTATCTTCTGGTGCTTGAATACGTTTACACCCAAATCCGCGCCAGCGAGAAACAGCTGAGCCTTGACGGCATGCCGCCGGTCGAAGCCCTGGTGCATCTGGTTGAAGCCACCTTTGATTACCATGCCGATCACCCGGACTACATCCGCATCATCTGCATGGAGAACATGCAGCGAGGCCGCTTTATGCAGCAGTCCAGCTACCTGCGCCAGGTCAACCGCAGCGCGCTGGAACTGCTGGAAGCCATCCTGCAGCGCGGGAAAGCGAAGCAGCTATACAACCAGACGGTCGATGCGCGCGATCTTCACCGCCTGATAAGCAGCTTCAGCTTCCACTACGTCGCCAACAGCTATACGTTTACCCTGCTGTTTGAGGATGGCGCAGACGAAGCGGCCCAGCGCCAGCACTACCGAAAAATGGCGGTTCAGGTGGCGCTCCGTTACACCTGCCCATAAAATAGCTTGCAATTATATTGTGCACTACTTATATTTATCCTATGAACGCAAAAACGAACGATACCACCGCCGCGCTTCTGCTGGATAACCAGCTCTGTTTTGCCCTCTATTCGGCAAACCTGGCGCTTAACAAGCTGTACCGGCAGCTGCTGGCACCGCTGAACCTGACCTACCCGCAGTATCTCGTCATGCTGGTGCTGTGGGAGCAGGATGACGTCACGGTGTCGGACATCGGTGAACGCCTGTTTCTTGACTCCGCCACGCTGACGCCGCTGTTGAAGCGTCTGGAAAGCGCCGGGCTGATCCTGCGACAGCGCTCCCGTAAAGACGAGCGCCAGGTCGCGGTGACCCTGAGCGATGCGGGGCGCGCGCTTCAGCAGCAGGCTGTGGGCATCCCCCATGCGGTAGGGTGTGCCGCGCAGTGTGATACCGACACCATGCTGGCCCTTAAGCAGCAGCTCGAACAGTTGCGCCAACAGCTACACCGCGCGTAAAGCTATACTTTACGCGTTATTATAACCTTAATATATCGCGCGCTATTTAATAGCGCACATAAATGTAAGATGAGGAACCTGCCATGTCTTTAGAAAAAGTTGTCTACACTGCCAAAGCAAAAGCCACCGGAGGCCGTGACGGCCGCGCCACCTCTTCCGATGGCGTTCTTGACGTTAAGCTGGGTGTGCCAAAAGAGATGGGCGGCATGGGTGGCGACGTCACCAACCCGGAGCAGCTGTTTGCCGCGGGCTACTCCGCCTGCTTCCTCGGCGCGATGAAATTCGTGGCCGCACGCGATAAATTCCCCCTGCCGAAAGAGGCTTTCATTGAAGGCGAAGTGGGTATCGGCCCGCTGCCGACCGGTTTTGGTATTGAGGCGAAGCTGAACATTCACGTGGAAGGAATGGACCCAGCCGAAGCGAAAAAGCTGGTGGATGCGGCGCACATCGTCTGCCCGTACTCCAACGCCACGCGCGGCAATATCGACGTTACGCTGAACATCATCGCGTGATAACTGCCTGATGGCGCTGCGCTTATCCGGACTCCGTTTGTCGCCCCGGTAAGCGCAGCACCGCCGGGGAACCCCCCTCCATTCCCTACCCTCTCTGTGCTACCATAAGCCCCTGGCATGCCCGTCGTTATCAGCAGAGAAAGTGTTATGTCCTCCAGAATCCTGACCACCAGCATCGCTGGCATTGATGCCTTTATGCGTGACCCGCGCGGCGCGCTGGCCAATGCCGAAGGCGGTACGATCGCCGTCTTTGTTGACAACGCTCCGGCGTTTTATGCGATCGCGCCGGAACGTCTGGCGCAGCTTCTGGATCTCGAAGCGCGGCTGTCGCGTCCGGCAAGCGACGTCACGCTGGATAACCAGTTCTTCGACGAACCGGGTAACGCGCCCGTGGCCGTGCCGATGGGGAAATTCCCGATGTACGCTGGCTGGCAGCCGGACGCCGACTTCCAGCGTCAGGCGGCGCTGTGGGGCATCGCGCTCTCGCAGCCCGTCACGCCCGAAGAGCTGGCCGCATTTACCGCTTACTGGCAGGCGGAAGGAAAAGTGTTCCACCATGTTCAGTGGCAGCAAAAGCTTGCGCGCAGTATTCAAATCAACCGCGCCAGCAACAATGGACAGCCAAAACGCGATATCAACGCTTTTTCAGAACCGGATAAACAGATCCCCAATGGATTCCGAGGTGCGAAATGAAAAACGTCGGCGACCTGATGAAACGTCTGCAAAAAATGATGCCTGCTAACGTAAAACCCGCGTTTACCACGGGTGAGGAGCTGTTGGCCTGGCAAAAAGAACAAGGCGAAATCCGGGCCGCGGCTCTGGCCCGGGAGAACCGCGCGATGAAAATGCAGCGCACGTTTAACCGATCGGGCATCCGTCCGCTGCATCAGAACTGTTCTTTTGATAATTACAACGTCGAGTCGCAGGGACAGATGAACGCCCTCAACCAGGCACGTCAGTACGTGGATGAGTTTGACGGCAATATCGCCAGCTTCATTTTCAGCGGCAAGCCCGGCACCGGGAAAAACCACCTTGCGGCGGCCATCTGCAACGAGCTGCTGCTGCGCGGAAAATCGGTCTTAATTATCACCGTGGCCGATATCATGTCCGCCATGAAAGACACCTTCAGCAACCGCGAAACCAGCGAAGAACAGCTGCTGAACGATTTGAGCAACGTCGACCTGCTGGTCATTGACGAGATTGGCGTGCAGACCGAATCCCGCTATGAAAAAGTGATCATCAACCAGATTGTTGACCGCCGTTCATCGTCTAAACGCCCCACCGGTATGCTGACGAACCACAACATCGACGAAATGACCCGCCTGCTGGGCGAGCGCGTGATGGATCGCATGAAGCTTGGTAATAGCCTCTACGTCATCTTTGACTGGGACAGCTATCGCAGCCGCGTAACCGGCAAAGAGTATTAAGACATTTCCAGGGAGCGCCGGGGGCGCGCAGGTATATACTGGTGCCACTTCCGGCCCCATACGGACCATTTTGAGTAAATCACGATGAAAAAACAGTTACCGATCGTCACACTTTTCGGCGCAATGTTAGCGACCGGCGCGGCGCAGGCGGCCTCCTGGCAGGAGTCACTTTCCAGCGCAGCCAGCGAGTTGACTAAAGAGAGCGGCACGTCTCAGGGCGGGCTGTCGGCCTCTTCCCTCACCGGCCTGCTGGGCAACAGCTCCCAGAGCCTGAGCGCGGGCACCATGAACAACGCGGCGGGTATTCTGGAGTATTGCGCGAAGCAGAAGCTGGCCTCCGTGACCGATACGCAAAACATCAAAAATCAGGTGCTGGGCAAGCTGGGTCTTGATACGCAGGAACAAAAAGCCGACACCAACTATATGGACGGTATTCAGGGCCTGCTAAACGCGCAAAA
Source organism: uncultured Enterobacter sp. (assembly GCA_946477805.1). Classification (GTDB taxonomy): domain Bacteria; phylum Pseudomonadota; class Gammaproteobacteria; order Enterobacterales; family Enterobacteriaceae; genus Enterobacter. The sequence goes on along the minus strand of CAMKZP010000290.1, from coordinate 85 downwards.
CGGCCAGCAGCTTAACCTGAGCACACTGGGTAACTCCTCCCTGGCAAAACAGGTGAAAACCAAAGCCTGCGATCTGGTGCTGAAA
>CAMKZP010000289.1 GCA_946477805.1 uncultured Enterobacter sp. | reverse complement strand
CCACAGGCTCGCCTTCCGGCAGCGCGTTTGTCCACTCCGCCAGCATCTGCAGCTGGGCCTGGCGGTGCGCTTCACGCAGACCAAGGTGAACACAGCCCACATGGACAGGGAAATCGAGGTCCGGCGGCGCGATGCGGCAGTAAAGCAGGCCGCGCTTTTCGCTCTCTCCAACCGAGACGTCGCGATTCTCATAATGTTCGATAGGAAAACGCGACAGCACCGCGTTACCGTGGTGCCCCTCCGGATAAACCGCGTTGCGTCCGTAGGCGTAATCGCTCCACATGGTATCGGCCAGAAATTCGTAGTGGGGGGTATCGGGCCAGTTTTCGACGTGCATCGGATGCACCTCGTGCGCGCCCATCACCTCCTGCAGGCAAACAATGTCCGCGCTCACCGTGCGCACGGCGTCGCGCAGCTCCGGTAAAATGAAGCGGCGGTTAAATGCTGTGAAGCCCTTATGAATGTTTATCGTCAGCACCTTAAGCGAGAAATGCTGCGTTTTATGGGTCATAAACACCTTCCTGGATGACTATCCCGATGAAAATAAAGTGTAGTCGTCGTCACAAAAAGATGCGGCGTTACGGAATTTTCCGTAAAGTGCGGTAGTCTGAACAAGCAGAGAAAAATCCTTCAGGAGAGAAGCCATGAAGTGGCAACAACGTGTTCGTGTCGCAACGGGTTTAAGTTGCTGGCAGATAATGTTGCATTTACTGGTCGTGGCCGTACGGGTACTGGGCTGGATGAGCGGCACGCTGGTGCGCGTTGGCTTAGGGTTATGCGTACTTTACGGCGTGACGGTCCTGTCAATGCTGTTCTTACAGCGCCACCACGAAGCCCGCTGGCGTGAAGTGGGCGATGTGCTCGAAGAGCTCACCACCACCTGGTATTTTGGCGCCGCGATGATCGTTCTGTGGCTGCTGTCGCGCGTGCTGCAAAACAACCTGCTGCTGGCCCTGGCCGGTCTGGCGATCCTCGCAGGGCCTGCGGTGGTTTCGTTACTGACCAAAGAGAAAAAACTACGCAATGTTGCGTCTAAACATCGCATAGGCCACTGAGCCCGTTGTGGCCGCGATGACCAGTAGCGGCCACAAACTTCCCCAGACAATATCCAGACTCGCATCCTTCAGATAAATTTGCTTGGTGATGTCCGTAAAGTGCCGGATCGGGTTGACCCAGGTCAGATCCTGCAGCCACACCGGCATATTCTCGACCGGCGAGACGTAGCCTGAGAGCAGTATCGCCGGCATCATAAAGACGAACACCCCGATAAACGCCTGCTGCTGCGTGGAGCAGAGCGCCGAAATCAGCAGCCCAAACCCGACCAGCGACAGCCCGTAAATCACCATCGTGAAGTAAAACAGCGCCAGCGAACCGGCAAAGGGGATCTGGTAGGCCCAAATGCCGATCCCCAGGACGATAGTGGCCTGGAAGGTGGCGACGATCAGTGCCGGAACCGCTTTGCCAATGAAAATCTGCCAGGTCGCCAGCGGGGAGACCAGCAGCTGATCGAGCGTGCCCTGCTCGCGCTCGCGCGCGACGGACAGCGAGGTGACGATCATCACGCCAATGGTGGTGATCATGGCGATCAGCGACGGCACCACAAACCACTTGTAGTCGAGATTCGGGTTATACCAGTTTCGCACCACCAGCTCGCTTTTGTTGGGCTTCGGCTTGCCGTCCATCAGCTCCTGCTGATAATCCTTCACCACCTGCTGCAGGTAGTTGGCCGCGATCTGGGCGCTGTTGGAGTTACGCCCGTCGAGGATCAGCTGCATCGGCGCGGTCTGGAAGGTATCCAGATTGCGGGAGAAATCCGCCGGGAAACGCACCAGCAGTAAGGCTTTCTGCGTGTCGATGGTGGGCTGGATCGCCTGCGGGCTTTGCAGCAGCAGCACGTGAGTAAAGGCTTTCGCGCGGGCAAAACGCTGCGTCAGCTCAACGGAGTGTTTGCCGTTGTCTTCGTTGTAGACGGCGATGGTGGCGTTGGTCACCTCAAGCGTGGCGGCAAACGGGAACAGCAGCACCTGGATCAGCACCGGCAGCACCAGAATGGCGCGGGTTTGCGGCTCGCGCAGCAGCGACTGCAGCTCTTTGCGGATCAATGTCCATAAACGGTGAAACATGTTTCGTTCTCCTGTCAGATGGCGCTCTCGCTTACCCGACCTGCACATCGTAGGCCCGGTAAGCGTAGCGCCACCGGGCGAAATAGTTGCACGGCGTTAATCTAATCGCCGTTTGGTTTTCAACCACGTCAGCCCAATAAACATCACCGCCGACGCCATCAAAAACAGGGTGTTGATAATCAGCACCACCGGAATATTTCCCGCCAGGAACAGGCTTTGCAGCGTGCTCACGAAGTAGCGGGCCGGAATGATGTAGGTCACGGCGCGGATGACGGCGGGCATGCTGTCTATCTGGAAAATAAAGCCGGAGAGCATGATCGACGGCAGGAACGCGGCGTTGAGCGCCACCTGCGCGGCGTTAAACTGGTTGCGGGTGACGGTGGAGATCAGCAGCCCCATGCCCAGCGTGCTCAGCAGGAACAGGCTGGTGATGAAGAACAGCAGCACCAGCGAGCCGCGATACGGCACGCCGAGAATAAAAACGGACACCAGCATGCAGAGCAGCATCGCCAGCATGCCGAGGAAGTAGTAGGGGATGAGCTTGCAGAGCAGCAATTCCACGCGCGTCACTTCCGTCGACAGCAGGGCCTCCATGGTGCCGCGCTCCCACTCGCGGGCGATGACCAGCGACGTCAGGATTGCGCCGATCACCGTCATGATGATCGTCACCGCGCCCGGAATAATAAAGTGCTGGCTGATGGCGGCCGGGTTAAACCAGTAGCGCGTCTGCACGTCGATCAGCGGTTCATACTTCTCTCCCCGGTCCTCCGCGCGCTGCATCTGCCACAGCTGCCAGATGCCTTCCGCGTAGCCCTGTACGAAGTTGGCGGTGTTGGGTTCGCTGCCGTCGGTGATGACCTGAATCGGCGCGTCGCCGTTCGCCCGCGCCATGTTGGCGGCGAAATCCACCGGGATCACCACCAGCCCGCGAATTTTCCCGGCCTGCATTTTCTGAATAAGCTCCTGGCGGTTGTCGCTGATGGTGGCGTCAATGTAGGGCGAGCCGGTCATGGCGTGGGTAAAGTCCAGCGCCTCGTCGCTCTGCTGCTCCAGTAAAATCCCGACCCTGAGCTTGCTGGAATCCAGGTTAATTCCGTAGCCGAAGATAAACAGCAGCAGCAGGGGGATCACCACGGCAATCAGCCAACTGCTGGGGTCGCGCACGATCTGGCGCGTCTCTTTTACGCACAGCGCGCGCACCCGGCGCCAGGATAACGCGTTACTGCGCATGAGCATTCTCCTTGTCCCAGTCGTGGATGAGGGTGATAAACGCCTGCTCCATGGTCGGGTCCGGAACCGCCTCGTCGGCGGCCTGGTCTTTCAGGTCGTCCGGCGTGCCGTGGGCAATCAGCTTGCCGCGGTAAACCAGCCCGATACGGTCGCAGTACTCCGCCTCGTCCATAAAGTGGGTAGTCACCATCACGGTGACGCCTTTTTCCACCATGCTGTTGATGTGCAGCCAGAATTCGCGGCGGGTGATGGGGTCAACTCCCGACGTCGGTTCATCAAGAAACAGAATATCCGGCTCGTGCATCAGCGAGCAGGCCAGCGCCAGCCGCTGCTTGAAGCCAAGGGGCAGGTCGTCCGTGGCATGAGAGGCGATGCTGGTCAGCCCGAACGCGTCGCTCATCCGGCGGATTTTTTCGTTCTGCGCCCGGCCGCGCAGGCCGTAAACGCCGGAGAAAAAGCGCAGGTTTTGCTCCACCGTCAGGTTGCCGTACAGCGAGAACTTCTGCGCCATATAGCCAAGACGCTGGCGCGCCTTACCGGAGCTGACCTTCAGATCCATATCCAGCACCAGCGCCTTGCCGGATGTCGGCACCAGCAGGCCGCACATCATTTTGAAGGTGGTGGATTTCCCCGCGCCGTTCGGCCCGAGCAGGCCGAAAATCTCGCCGCGCTTGACCGCGAAGTTGACGTTATCGGTGGCGGCGAAATCGCCAAATTTTTTGGTCAGGGATTTGGCCTCGATCACCGTTTCGCCCGGCGTGCCTTCGACGGTGTGCAGAATGGCCGCCAGCGGCGATTCCGACGTGCCCGCACCGCCGAGCAGGTCGATAAAAGCATCTTCAAAGCGCGGTGCCGTCTCTGCTATCTCAATCTCGGGCATGCCCGGCGCCTGGCGGATATCCTCGGCGGTGGCCTCTTTTTTGAGGATCACGCGTACCGAACGCCCCTGGATCATCCCGTCGCTGACCTGCGGCAGCTTCAGCACCCGCTGCAGCAGCCTGCGGTTGGTGTCCTGCGGGCTGTGCAGCAGGAAGCTGCGCCCGGCCATGCTTTGCGTCAGCGTTGTCGGCTCGCCCTGGTAGAGCAGCTCGCCTTCGTTCATCAGCAGCACGTCCCGGCACTGTTCCGCCTCATCGAGGTAGGAGGTGCTCCAGAGGATCAGCATTCCGTCGCCCGCCAGCTCGTGCACCATTTGCCACAGCTCGCGGCGTGAAATCGGGTCTACGCCCACGCCCGGTTCGTCCAGCAGCAGGACCTTCGGCTCGCCGACCAGCGTACAGGCCAGCCCCAGCTTCTGCTTCATTCCGCCCGAAAGCTTGCCTGCCAGCCGGTCGGTGAACGGGCCAAGAGAGGTAAACTCCAGCAGGCGGGCGAAGGTTTTCTGCCGTGTTTCGCCGGTTACGCTGCGCAGGTCGGCGTACAGGTTCAGGTTTTCCATCACCGTCAGGTCTTCATAGAGGCCAAACTTCTGCGGCATATAGCCCATCATCGCGTGAAGGGGGCCATCGTCTGCAATCGGGTCGAGCCCGAGCACGCTGGCCGAGCCTTCATCGGGCTTCAGCAGCCCCGCCAGCATCCGCATCAGCGTGGTTTTGCCTGCGCCGTCCGGGCCGACCAGCCCGGTCACATAGCCTTTGTGAAGGGTACAGTTCAGCGGCGCGACGGCCGGTTTGTCCATCCCCGCGAAGCGTTTGACCAGATTGTTGAGCCGGATAACCGCGTCATTCATGTTTTTCCCCGTCGTTTACGGTTACGGTAACGGGCATGCCCTGACGCAGCGCGTCGTCCGCGTCGGTCACGATGATGCGAAGACGGTAGACCAGGTC
>CAMKZP010000288.1 GCA_946477805.1 uncultured Enterobacter sp. | reverse complement strand
CTCGACTAGTCGTCGGCAGCGTCAGATGTGTATAAGAGACAGCCTACATTCGCGACGACTATCAATAATGGTGAAGAGAGATTTGTCGATTATGAATGGACTGATACTAATACTATTGTGGGTAATGGTTCCGATGGCACGCTGACCATTAGCGATAACGGACAGTTAAAAACGGACTATTTAAACATTGGACGGGGCGGCGCTACCGGTATAGTGAATGTTATTAACGGAGGTAATCTGTCACTGGATGTCACGTCTCCTTATTCGACGCCGTTTTCTATTGGTGGTTCAAATTCTGGCGCAACTACCGGGCCTTCACGCACTGGCACAGGAACGCTGAATATTTCAGGCGCAGGCAGTACCGTTACGACATATCCGAACAGAGCGACGTTAGTCGGAGCAGGATTTGGCGAAGGGTATATGAATGTGCTTAATGGCGGCAAGTTTTTGAGTTATGGCACGGGAAGTTTTTCCGGGTTGTGGATTGGTGGAGATACGGGGTCATCCACCGAATCCTCTGGCACCGTAGTGGTCGATGGCCAGAACAGCGAAATCTGGTCAGCAGGCCGAATCATTGTGGGTCTTATTGGTCATGGCTCAATGACTGCCTCAAACGGCGGCCTCATTCATACAGGCGAAAATATCACTATTGGTAATCAGTCGGGCAACGTCTCTGATAACCTGCTTAGCGTGACCGGAAAAGATTCACTCATCTCAGCCACGACAAATATGACAATCGGCCTGAATAGCAAAGGCACGGCAGTAGTATCTGATTCAGGTATGCTGTCGGCTTCATCAATTCGCATTGCCAGCAATGCTAACGCTTCAGGAGAACTTGCCGTCGGTGCCCGTGACGGCGAGAGCGCTATTGCCGCCGGTATTATCGACGCGTCCGAAATCAGGTTTGGCAATGGTAATGGTGTTATTACCCTTAATCACACCAGTAACGATTTCAACCTAAGCTCTGATATTAGTGGCTCCGGAACGCTAAATGCGCAGAGCGGTATATCAGAGCTTAGCGGCAATAATGCTTCCTGGCAGGGTGATATTAATATTTCCGAACCTGCAACGCTGTTAATTTCCGCCCAGCAAAATATTGGTAATAACGATATTTCGATGTCAGGGGGGGAACTGGCCATTACTTCCACTCAGGACTGGCAGTTTATTAATGGTTTGCAGGGGAACGGAACGCTGTCGGTTGATACCGCCGGAAATCAGTTTTCATTCGCCTCTGCTTCTTTAACGGACGACTTCCGTGGCGTTCTGGCTCTGAAAGACACCCTGTTTAGTCTGTCGCAAACAAACGTGGACGCCCTGAAAAATACGGTTTTGAGACTGGGTAGCGGTAGTGAGGCCACCGCAGTGAGCGGCAAAAATACCATCGAAGGGCTCGTTTTTGATGGCGGTACGCTGGTTATGGGGACTGTCACGCCGGGTCTTGTCACCACGGACAAAACGCTTCATCTGTCAGGGGATCTGGATATTTCCGGCAGCGGCAGCGTGCAGATCTCACCCGCAGAGATCGTCAATAATGACATGCCTTCGCCGGATGCTTCCATTTCTCTGCTTTCGCAGGATGACGGCAATATTGTCGTACAACTTGTCTCGGGCGAAGGCAATGTCACCGGCAGCGCCGGAAATCTCCAGCTTGTCGATCGGAACGGCAACGTTATTAGCGACGGTGGCTCAACGTCGGACATCAGCCAGAACGGTAGCGTCGTGGCAGAGGGAACCTGGGATTACCGCCTGACCGGCGGCAAAAACAATGACGGACTCTACGTCAATTACGGCCTGACGCAGGTGAAGCTGATGGGTAAAGAGGAAGAGGCTCTGGTACTGGACAGCGAAGGGCGCACCGGCAGCGCGGCAGATCTCAGCGCACGGCTGACCGGCGAGGGCGATCTTAAAATAGATACAGGCTCCGGCAACAGACTCTCTCTTTCTAATCTGGACAACGATTATACGGGCGTCACGGATATCCAGAGCGGGATCCTGCAGATGAGAAATCACAATGTGCTGGGGCAAACCAGCGAATTGCGCATCGCCGGACAGGCTGGCTTTGAGATGAATGGCAATAGCCAGATCATTGGTCAGCTGAGCGCCGCGGCGGATTCACTGCTGGATTTTCAGGGCGGCAGCCTGACGGTTGCTGAAGGAGGGGAAGCGAACGGCGCGTTAACCGGCGGGGGTGAGCTCAATCTGACCGGTGGCTCCCTGAAGGTGAGGGGCGACAATAGTACCCTGACCGCGAAAACCACTATCGCCGAAGGCGCTTCTGCCGTGCTCGACTCTGGCCTGGGATTAGGTATCGGCAACATCGTCACTGCCGGAACGCTGGCCCTGAACGATGCGGCTGGCGTGCTTTATAATGCCCTCAGTAATAAGGGCAGTGTGGAACTGACCGGGAGCGATATCCTGCTGGCCGGAGATAACCGCGAGTTCTCCGGCGTTTTTGATATAGATAGCGGGTCGACGCTGGCCGTTTCAGTAGCGGAAAACCTTGGCAGCGCCGGAGTAAAAAACGACGGAGCGCTGGTGCTGAACAGTACCTCCGACTGGACCTTAAATAACAGCGTGACCGGTCAGGGAAGCGTAACAAAACGGGGGAGCGGGACCATTACCGTCGGGAGTGATGCCGACTGGAGCGGGGCCACCGATATTCTGGAGGGTGGCCTGAGCCTCGGCAGCGAAAGCCAACCCACGATGCATGGCAGCAGCCAGTTCAATATTGCGCAGCAGGGCATGCTGTCTGGCTTTGGTGGCGTGGCGGGTAACATTGACAACGCCGGAATGATGCTGGTGGGAACCGGTAAGGAGACAAGCTCTCTGACTTTTAACGTCGGCGGTAACCTTATTAACAGTGGTACTGTTGCCACCGGCTTTGCCGGGCAGCAGGCTGGAAATCAGCTGCGGGTGAAAGGAAACTATGTCGGTCATGACGGGCTGCTTTTCCTCAACACGGTGCTTGATAACGATCATTCGGTTACCGATAAACTGATCGTTGAAGGTGATACCTCCGGCAACACCTTCGTCAGTGTGACCAACGCTGGCGGAAAGGGGGCTGATACCCTCAATGGCATTGAAGTGATCCGCGTGGAGGGCGCGTCAGCTGGTGAGTTTATTCAGAAGGGGCGTATTGTTGCGGGGGCCTATGATTACAGTCTGAATCGCGGCATAGGGGAAAACAGCAACAACTGGTATCTGAACAGCAGTAAACCTGATACGGGTCCTGAAGATACGGGTCCTGAAGATACGGGTCCTGAAGATACGGGCCCTGAAGATACGGGCCCTGAAGATACTGGCCCTGAAGATAGTGGTCCTGAAGGTACTCATACGCCAGATTTGCGTCCCGAAGCAGGGAGTTATACTGCCAACCTTGCAGTCGCAAATACGCTATTTATTACCCGACTGCGCGATCGTCTGGGTGAAACGCAGTTTATTGATGCGTCAACCGGTGACCAGAAGGTGACAAGCATGTGGATGCGCCATGTCGGTGGTCATAACAACTGGCGCGATGGCAGCGGGCAGATGAAAACCCAAAGCAACCGCTATGTCGTACAGCTGGGTGGAGATATCGCGCAGTGGAGCAGTACCAGAGGCGATCGCCTGCACCTGGGGCTTATGGCGGGTTACGGAAACGATCGCAGCACGACTCAATCCTCACGTACCCACTATCGTTCAAAAGGGTCGGTGGATGGCTACTCTGCAGGGCTTCACTTAACCTGGTATGCCAGTGATGAGAAGCACAACGGCCTTTATGTAGACACATGGGCACTGTACAGCTGGTTTAACAACAGCGTCAAAGGCCAGGATATCCAGAGCGAGTCATATAAGTCTGAGGGCCTGACTGGCTCACTGGAGCTGGGCTACACCCATAAGCTGGGTGAGTTTACCGGCAGTAAAGGGACACTGAATGAGTGGTATATCCAGCCGCAGGCGCAGGCCGTCTGGATGGGAGTGAAAGCGGACGGTCATCGTGAAGCGAACGGTACGCTCATCAGTGGTGAAGGTGACGGGAACGTGCAAACCCGGTTGGGGGTGCGTACCTTCCTGAAAGGCCATAGCGCGATTGATGACGGAAAAGATCGCGAGTTTAAACCGTTTGTTGAGGTCAACTGGCTCCATAACACCCGTAATTTTGGCACCCGAATGGATGGGGTCAGTATTCGCCAGGCCGGAGCGCGCAACATGGGTGAAATTAAAACCGGGGTTGAGGGGAAGATTAATCCGAAACTCAATATCTGGGGCAACACTGGCGTCCAGATTGGGGGTAAGGGTTATAACGATGCGTCTGCAATGGTGGGTGTGAAATACAGCTTTAAATAAAAATCATTAGGGGGCGAAAACCCCCATTTTATTGGTAATATCTTAATTTAAATGATATTTAATTTTCTTAATTGAATATGAAAAGTTTCGTGACCAGTTGATCTGGCACGGCTTAGAAATGGAACAGCTCTTGAACAGCAAATCATTAATGGTCATTCTTACGGAAAATAGCTGGTTATATATGGGCGTTTCGGCCCTCATGCCGGAATTAATCTGTGTGCATTCACGTTTTAGTGACAGCCAGCTGCCTGATATTATCACGGAGGCTGAACGTGTACTTATTGTTGTAGACAGTCATATTATTTTTAGGGGCGAATGGTCGGCCTTCGATGCACTCGATGTGAAAAGACCGGACGCACGAACAGTCTGGCTGCTATTGAACGAGACAGGTTGGTTATTCCCTGACAAAAACCGTAAATGCTGGGCTTTGCCCCAGATACTTGACCCAACCGCGCTGCATCTGGCCCTTAAGAGAATATTTTCCGGATTTTCTGAGGCGGAGTGTGTCAGAAAAATCGAACTGACGCATACAGAGCGGAGTCTGCTACCTTATTTTATTTCAGACTTATGCATGCATAAAATCTCACGCCTGACGGGAAAGGACACCAAAACACTTTACACTCATCGACACAGAATCCTGACTAAAGCAGGATTGAGATTACCGGCATTTTTAAAGTTTATTTATAAGCGTAACCAGGGGGTTCCGGGTATTACATTTTAAGTCATGTTATGCTGATTCCTAAACATGACATGCATATTGAAGAATACAATCTGAATCGCCACGGATAATCTAGACACTTCCGAGCCGTTGATAATACTGCTTTTCATATTCTGTCGGTGACATCTGATTGCTCGAACCA
>CAMKZP010000287.1 GCA_946477805.1 uncultured Enterobacter sp. | reverse complement strand
CAGCATCATCGTACCGTGCGGCACTTCGTGCCGGGACTTGCGCTCAGCGCCGTTATAACCGGTGTCGCACTCTGGGGCGGCAGCATACCGGCCGTTGCGGGCGCGGGGTTTAGCGCGTTAACGCTGGCTATTCTGCTCGGCATGGTCGTTGGAAATACCGTCTACCCCCATATCTGGAAATCCTGCGACGGCGGCGTGATTTTCGCCAAGCAGCATCTGCTGCGCCTCGGGATCATTCTTTACGGCTTCCGCCTCACCTTTTCGCAGATTGCGGACGTGGGCGTCAGCGGGATCGCCATCGACGTCCTGACGCTGTCCAGCACCTTTTTACTGGCGTGCTTTATCGGCCAGAAGGTCTTTGGACTCGACAAGCAAACCAGCTGGCTCATCGGCGCGGGGAGCAGCATCTGCGGCGCGGCTGCGGTGCTGGCAACAGAGCCCGTGGTCAAAGCGGAAGCCAGCAAAGTGACCGTGGCAGTGGCGACGGTGGTGATCTTCGGCACGCTGGCAATCTTCCTTTACCCGGCGCTGTATCCGCTGGTCGCGCACTGGTTTAGCCCGGAAGCCTACGGCATTTATATCGGTTCGACCCTGCACGAAGTGGCGCAGGTGGTGGCGGCAGGTCACGCCATCAGCCCGGAGGCGGAAAACGCGGCGGTGATTGCGAAAATGCTGCGCGTCATGATGCTGGCCCCGTTCCTGATTTTCCTCGCGGCCCGCGTTAAACAGCTGGCGCCGGTTGGCGGCAGTGAGAAAAGCAAAATCACCATTCCCTGGTTTGCGATCCTGTTCATCGCGGTGGCGATTTTCAACTCCTTCCACCTGCTGCCGAAAGCCGCGGTGGATATGCTGGTGACGCTGGATACCGTGCTGCTGGCCATGGCGATGGCGGCGCTGGGTGTAACCACTCACGTCAGCGCGCTGAAAAAAGCCGGGGCAAAACCGCTGCTGATGGCGCTGGTCCTGTTCATCTGGCTGATTTTTGGCGGCGGCGCGATCAACCTTGCGGTTCACGCCATGATGGCATAAACCACTACATCCTTCTCCCGTTAACCCGCTATCATAAGCGTTTCGGCTTAACGGGAGTCCCTTTATGAAATACGTTGGAGCGCACGTTAGCGCTGCAGGTGGCCTTGCGAATGCCGCCATTCGCGCCGCCGAAATCGAGGCGACCGCTTTCGCCCTGTTCACCAAAAACCAGCGCCAGTGGCGCGCCGCCGCGCTCACCGCTGACGTGATTGACAATTTCAAAGCCGCCTGCGAGAAATACCAGTACGGGCCAGGCCAGATCCTTCCCCACGACAGCTACCTGATCAACCTCGGGCATCCGGTTGCAGAGGCGCTGGAAAAATCCCGCGAAGCTTTCCTCGATGAAATCCAGCGCTGTGAACAGCTGGGGTTAACGCTGCTGAACTTCCATCCGGGAAGCCATCTGATGCAGATTGATGAAGACGCCTGTCTGGCGCGCATTGCTGAGTCCATCAACATCACGCTGGATAAAACTCAGGGCGTCACGGCGGTGATCGAAAACACGGCCGGTCAGGGCAGCAACCTCGGCTTTAAATTTGAGCATCTGGCGGCGATTATTGACGGCGTGGAGGATAAATCCCGCGTGGGCGTGTGCATTGATACCTGCCACGCGTTTGCCGCAGGCTATGACCTGCGCACAACGGAGGCCACGAAAAACACCTTCGATGAGTTCGGGCGCATCGTTGGCTTTCAGTATCTGCGGGGTATGCACCTGAACGACGCGAAAAGCGCGTTTGGCAGCCGCGTTGACCGCCACCACAGCCTGGGCGAGGGCAATATCGGCCACGATGCGTTCCGCTTTATCATGCAGGACGCCCGCTTCGACGGTATCCCGATGGTGCTGGAAACCATTAACCCGGATATCTGGGCCGAAGAGATTGCCTGGCTGAAGGCGCAGCAAACCGCTGACCAGGCGGCATAAAAAAAGCCGGGTGCGTAATGCGACCCGGCTTTTTTGTTGGTCGGGGAAGGCGTAGCCGCCTCCCCACAACGTTATCAGGCGGCTTTCGCCACGGCTTCCGCTTCCGGGCGCTTCAGCACCGCGTAAGAGAGACCGGCTACCAGCGTACCGGCAACGATCGCCAGCAGATAACCCAGCACCGGAGTGATGGCGCCCGGGATCAGCAGTACAAACAGGCCGCCGTGCGGTGCCATCAGTTTTGCTCCCACCGCCATTGAGATAGCTCCCGTTACCGCGCCACCCACGATACAGCAAGGCAGAACGCGCATCGGATCCCGCGCGGCGAAGGGAATCGCCCCTTCGGTGATGAAGCAAAGGCCCAGAACCAGCGCCGCTTTTCCGCCTTCCTGCTGGGTTTTATCAAACTTACGACGGGCAATAATCGTTGCCAGGCCCAGTGCCAGCGGTGGCACCATACCTGCCGCCATGATCGCTGCCATCGGCGCGTAGGTTTGCGTGCTCAGCAGGCCAACGCCAAACGCGTACGCCGCTTTGTTCACCGGGCCGCCCATGTCGGTACACATCATACCGCCGAGGATGGCGCCCAGCAGAACCGCGTTCGCCGTTCCCATGGTCTGCAGCCAGTGGGTCAGGCCCGCCAGAATGCCCGCAACCGGTTTGCCAATCAGATAAATCATCGCCAGGCCGACCACCAGGCTGGAAATCAGCGGGATGATCAGAATCGGTTTCAGCGCTTCCATACTTTGCGGCAGCTTCAGCTTCGAGCTGATGAGTTTCGCGACGTAACCCGCCAGGAAACCGGCAATGATGCCGCCAATAAAGCCGGAACCGGTGCTCACCGCCAGCATACCGCCGATAAGACCCGGCGTCAGGCCCGGACGGTCAGCGATGGAGAAGGCGATAAAGCCAGCCAGCACCGGCACCATCAGCGCGAACGCGGAGCCACCGCCAATCTGCATCAGCGCAGCGGCCAGGGTGCCCTGTTCTTTAAACGCTTCAATGCCGAACGCAAAGGAGAGCGCGATGCACAGGCCGCCCGCTACCACCATCGGCAGCATATAGGAGACGCCGGTCAGCAGGTGACGATAGGCACCCGCGGACTCTTTTTTCCCTTCGGTGGCGGCTTTCGCTGCACCGCTCGCCTGGTACGGTTTCGCTTCCGCCAGCGCTTTATCAAACTCCTGAGCCGTCTTCTTCAGCGCCAGGCCGGTCGAGGTGCGGTACATCGGCTTACCGGCAAACTTCGCCAGATCCACTTCGATGTCAGCCGCAACGATAACCAGATCGGCCTCAGCGACCTCTTCAGGGGTAATCGCATTGCCTGCGCCGACAGAGCCGCGCGTTTCAACTTTTACCCACCAGCCGCGTTTTTTCGCTTCGGTTTCAATGGCTTCAGCCGCCATAAAGGTATGCGCAACGCCGGTCGGGCAGGCGGTAATTGCGACGATGCGTTTTGGACCAGCCGCCGCAGCCGGGGCCGCCGCGACGGGTGCGCTGTAAACCGTGGCGTGACCTTTCGCCTCGCTCAGGAACAGCTCAGGGTGGGCCACCGCGCGGTTGATATCGCCCAGCCACACCTTTTTGCCGTTCAGCGCGCTGTCGGCCGGGATTTTATCCCCCAGCACAATCGCCAGTTCGGCATCACCCGGGTTATCGATAATGTCCAGATGTGCTTTGTTCGCCGCCGCTCCCAGCAGGGTCTTCGCCATATAGGCACGAGCCTGTCCGAGACCGGAGTCAATAATCAGCAGCGTTTTCATTATTCCTCTCCTGCTGTCAGTTAAAAGGTTTTAAGTCAACGCGCGCCATCATCGCGGCCAACTGGGTACGATCGGTAATACCGACATTGCTCTGGCTCACGGCCAGGGCAGCAACGGCGGTGGCAAGACGTAACGTATGTTCACTGGATTCGCGCATCAGCAGGCCGTAGATCAGACCGCCAACCATCGAATCCCCTGCGCCAACGGTGCTGACAACTTCCATTGACGGCGGTTTGGCGATCCATTCGCCGGACGCGTTAACCCACAGCGCCCCTTCTGCACCAAGCGAAATCACCACGTGAGCGATCCCCTGCTCGCGAAGCGCATGGGCAGCTTCAATCACATCCTTTAATTCTGGCAGCTTACGGCCAGCCCAGATCTCCAGTTCGCGACGATTTGGCTTCACCAGCCACGGCGCGGCTTTGAGACCGGCAACCAGCGCATCGCGGCTGCTGTCGAAGATAATGCACGGACACTGGCTGCGCAGGCGCGTCATCCAGTCGGTGAACGCTTCCGGGCTCACGCCGGACGGCAGGCTGCCGCTGACGCACACCATGTCGAACTGGCCCAGCCAGGTCAGGGAATCGTTAACAAAACGCTCCCAGTCGGACGGGGTGACTTCAAAACCGGAGAAGTTCAGATCCGTCACTTCCCCGTCTTTTTCCGTCAGCTTGACGTTGATACGGGTACGGCCCTGCACCACCTGGAAGCGGTTAGCAATTCCCAGCTCGCTGAACAGCTGCTGGAAACCGTCCTGGTTATCTTTACCGAGGAAACCGCCAACGGTGACGTCGATACCCAGATCCTTCAGCACCTTCGCAACGTTGATCCCTTTACCCGCGGCATGCAGGCCGGTAGTCCGCACGAGGTTGACTTCGCCACGCTCGATTTCCGGGCAAAAGCCCACCAGATCGTAAGCCGGGTTCAGCGTAATCGTTGCAACACGTCTGCTCATTATGCGCCCTCCCCCAGACCCGCGGCGATGGCATCGCCAATCGCTTTCAGCGCCTGTTCAGCATCTGCACCCTGCGCGGTGAAACGCAGGCGGTGGCCTTTCTTCACGCCCAGCGCGACGACTTTCATCAGGCTGCGGCCGTTAGCCGGTTTGCCCGAACCATCCAGGTTGGTCACGGTAATCTCACTTTCGAATTGTTTAACGGTGTTCACCAGCATGGTGCCAGGACGCGCGTGCAGGCCGTGCTCGTTACGCACCACAAACTCGGCGCTCAGCACGTCATCGGTCAGCGCATCGTCGCTGGTCAGCAGCGCTAGCACGGTTGCGGCATCGGCGTTCAGCAGTTTTTCAGCTTTGTTGTTCAGCAGTAGATCGCTCAGACGTTTAAGTACCGCAACCGGCTGGTCATCGGTCATCGCGACGGTCACCAGCATCGACGCGCGTTCGCCGTCTACGTCAAAGGCGTTTGCCGCACGGCTCACCGCCTGTCTCTTATACACATCTCCGAGCCCACGAGACAGGCAGAAATCTC
>CAMKZP010000286.1 GCA_946477805.1 uncultured Enterobacter sp. | reverse complement strand
GAATACAGTAATCTGGTCCTGAATAAATGACCAGATTACTGGGGATCCCTCAGCCTCCGGGGAGAGGGCAGGGTGAGGGGCCCCACCAGAACTATTCACTAAACAAATCCAAACCAACCACATAAAAAAACAAATCCGACCACACCCGACGATTTGCACCAACACGGTGCTAGCGTTATGGTTACCTCCTTTCATAATAAGCCCGACAGATCACCTGCTATGACGTTTTCACTTTTCGGCGACAAATTTACCCGCCATTCAGGCATTACCCGCCTGATGGAGGATCTCAACGACGGGCTGCGCACACCGGGCGCAATCATGCTCGGCGGCGGAAACCCGGCTCAAATCCCGGAGATGAATACCTATTTCCAGACGCTGCTGGCGCAGATGCTGGAAAGCGGCAAAGCGACGGACGCGCTCTGCAATTACGATGGACCTCAGGGCAAAACCGAGCTGCTGAAACTCCTCGCCGATA
The DNA here is from genome assembly GCA_946477805.1 of uncultured Enterobacter sp. Lineage (GTDB taxonomy): Bacteria > Pseudomonadota > Gammaproteobacteria > Enterobacterales > Enterobacteriaceae > Enterobacter. The sequence goes on along the minus strand of CAMKZP010000286.1, from coordinate 4,752 downwards.
TGCTGCGTGAAGAGCTGGGCTGGGATATCGAACCACAGAATATTGCACTGACAAACGGCAGCCAGAGCGCGTTTTTCTACTTGTTTAACCTCTTTGCCGGGCGTCGCGCCGACGGCACGACCAAAAAAGTGCTGTTCCCGCTGGCGCCGGAGTACATCGGCTACGCCGATTCCGGCCTCGAGGAAGACCTCTTCGTCTCTGCACGCCCGAACATCGAGCTGCTGCCGGAAGGCCAGTTCAAATACCACGTTGATTTTGAACACCTTCATATCGGTGAAGAGACGGGCATGATCTGCGTATCGCGTCCCACTAACCCGACCGGCAACGTCATCACTGACGACGAGCTGATGAAGCTGGACGTACTGGCCAATCAGCACGGCATCCCTTTGGTTATCGATAACGCCTACGGCGTGCCCTTCCCGGGGATTATCTTCAGCGAAGCCCGCCCCCTGTGGAACCCAAACATCGTCCTGTGTATGAGCCTCTCCAAGCTGGGCCTGCCGGGCAGCCGCTGCGGCATCATCATTGCCAATGAAAAAATCATCACCGCCATCACCAACATGAACGGCATTATCAGCCTTTCGCCGGGCGGCATCGGCCCGGCAATGATGTGCGAAATGATCAAACGCAACGACCTGCTGCGCCTGTCGAACGACGTTATCAAGCCGTTCTACTATCAGCGCGTTCAGGAGACGATCGCGATCCTTCGCCGCTACTTGCCGGAAGAACGCTGCCTGATCCACAAACCTGAAGGGGCCATTTTCCTGTGGCTGTGGTTTAAGGATCTGCCGATCACCACGGAGCTGCTCTACCAGCGGCTGAAAAAACGCGGCGTGCTGATGGTGCCGGGAGATTACTTCTTCCCGGGGCTGGACAAGCCGTGGCCGCACACGCACCAGTGCATGCGCATGAACTACGTTCCGGACCCGGAAAAAATCGAAGCGGGCGTGAAGATTCTGGCCGAAGAGATTGAAAACGCCTGGCGCGAAGGCGGCCAGTAGCGCGTTACGCCAGGTTACGCAGTCTTTCCGCGCGTAATCTGGCAGGATCGACACAGCTCAGCGCGTGGGTTGGACACGCCTCCACGCAGGCAGGCCCGCCCTCGCGATGGCTGCACAAATCGCACTTCAGCGCCTGGGCGCGATCCCCCACCAGCCGTACCTGCATTGCCCCAAACGGGCAGGCCACCATACAGCTTTTGCACCCGATGCAGCGCGCCTGCTCCACCTGCCAGGCCCCCGCGCAGCGGCGGATTGCCTGCGTCGGGCACACGTTCGCACAGGGTGCATCCTCGCACTGGTGGCAGCCGACCGCCGTGGTATACGAACCGCCTTTAACCACCCGAATACGGGGCGTAAAGACGTTTGCAGAGACGAATTCCTGATGCGACACCGCGCAGGCCGCCTCGCAGGTGCGACACCCAATGCATTTTGCCGGATCCGCCGTGATAAATCGGTTCATCTGTTACGCCTCGCGCACGTTAAAACCCAGTTCTTTTGAGATGGCTTCCGCGGTTTCGCGCAGCGGTTTGAGCAAATTCTTTTCGCCCACCTGCTTCATGCGCGACGTCGACAGCGAAATGGAGATCGCATACGGTACGCGTCCGTGAATATCAAAGACCGGCACGGCGATGCACGACACGCCCAGCTCGTTCTCCTCTTTATCCATCGCCATGCTGCTCTCGCGGATATCCGCCAGCTCATCATACATCGCGCTCAGCTCGGTGATGGTGTTGCGGGTCAAAGGTTGGATCTGTTCCTGGTGGCTTTCCCAGTAGCTCGCAACGTAATCCTGATGGCCAAATGCCATATAGATTTTGCCCATCGCAGAGCAGTAGAGCGGCATATGCTGGCCGATATAGGCACGCGTGCGCAGCATGCCGGTTGTCGGCTCAAGCTTATAAATCAGGATCGCGTGGTCATCTTCGCGGCTGGAAAAGTTCACCGTCTCGCCGGTGGCAATGTTCAGCGCCTCAAGGTGCGGTGCCGCCACGTGGATAATGTTCAGCGACGACAGCGCCTTTTGCCCGACGGCAATGAATTTTGTGGTCAGGCGATAGCTGCCCGCCGCCGGGGCCGGGGTCACATACCCGCACGACTGCAGCCCCTGCAGCAGCCGGTGAACGGTGCTTTTATTGAGTCCCGCCAGTTCGGATAAGTGCGCAAGCGGGCACCCGTTCGGATAGTTGCTGAGGATCTCAATCAGCATCAGGCCGCGAAACAAGCTCTGGCTGCCCGCTGGCCTCTCTTTTTCTTGCGTCATTTCGCCCTCTTTCATGCTCATCAAAACCCTCCTGTTCTATCGCGCCCTGATGGTAGCGCAAAGTGTGGTTCAGTTCACGATCTCAACAGAAAAAACGCAACCAGTTGATTTTAATCGTTTTTGAAAATCACGAAGGGCGTTGATCTGACAAAATTTGATCGCTATATTTGAAATCACATTTCGCATAGTGAAATTTAGCGATAAAAAAACATGCGCACTTACCCCGAAAAAAGAACAGGAGAACCGGGATGAAGGTGACCTTTGAAGAGTTAAAAGCGGCGTTCAGGCGGGTACTGCTCGACCGCGGCGTGAAAGCGGAAACCGCAGACGCCTGCGCCGGGATGTTCGCCCGCACCACGGAGTCCGGCGTCTATTCGCACGGCGTCAACCGCTTCCCGCGTTTTATTCAGCAGCTTGATGCTGGCGACATCATTCCCGACGCCCAGCCAAAGCGGGTGACAACCTTAGGGGCGATCGAACAGTGGGATGCCCAACGCTCCATCGGCAACCTGACAGCGAAAAAGATGATGGATCGCGCCACCGAGCTGGCGTCCGATCACGGCATTGGTCTGGTGGCGCTGCGTAACGCGAACCACTGGATGCGCGGCGGTAGCTACGGCTGGCAGGCGGCGGAGAAGGGCTACATCGGCATCTGCTGGACCAACTCTATCGCCGTGATGCCCGCGTGGGGAGCAAAAGCGTGCTGCATCGGCACCAACCCGCTAATCGTCGCTATCCCGTCGAATCCCATCACCATGGTCGATATGTCGATGTCGATGTTCTCCTACGGCATGCTGGAAGTGAATCGCCTGGCCGGGCGCGAATTGCCGGTTGACGGCGGTTTTGACGATGAGGGTAATCTGACCAGAGAGCCGGGCGTGATTGAAAAAAACCGCCGCATTCTGCCCATGGGCTACTGGAAAGGATCTGGCCTGTCTGTTGTGCTGGACATGATCGCCACCCTGCTCTCTGACGGCTCATCGGTGGCGGAGGTGACCCAGGACAACAGCGACGAGTATGGCGTGTCGCAGATCTTTATCGCCATTGAAGTGGATCGCCTGATCGACGGCCCAACCCGCGATGCCAAACTGCAGCGCATCATGGACTTCATCACCACCGCAGAGCGCGCCGATGAAAGCGTCGCCGTGCGTCTGCCCGGGCATGAGTTCACCCGCCTGCAGGAAGAGAACCGCCGGGACGGCATCACCATCGACGACAGCGTGTGGGCGAAAATCCAGTCTCTGTAAGGAGTGGGCCATGATATTCGGACATATTGCACAGCCAAATCCGTGCCGCCTGCCGCTGGCGATTGAAAAAGCCCTTCATTTTCTGCGCTCAACGGATTTCACCACGCTAGAGCCTGGCGTCGTGGAAATTGAAGGGCGCAACATTTTCGCCCAGGTTCTCGACCTCACGACAAAAGAGCCGCGCGAGAACCGCCCTGAAGTCCATCGCCGCTATCTGGATATTCAGTTTCTGGCGTGGGGTGAAGAAAAAATCGGTATCGCCATTGATACCGGTAATAACAAAATCAGCGAATCATTGCTTGAACAGCGGGATATTATTTTTTATCACGACAGCGAAGGTGAATCGTTTATCGAAATGATACCCGGCAGCTATGCCATATTTTTCCCGCAGGACGTTCACCGCCCTGCCTGTATTAAAAACAACGTCTGCGCAATTCGTAAAGTTGTAGTGAAAGTGGCAGTCAGCGAAATGAATAAAGCAACGCAATAACAATAATAAAAGTTTTTTCCGGTTACATTACTGAGAGATGAACTATGACTATTTCTACTCAAGCTCTACATGCGAATATTCCGCGCCAGCGCTGGCTAAGAATTATTCCGCCAATTCTTATCGCCTGTATTATTTCCTATATGGACCGCGTCAACATCGCCTTTGCGATGCCCGGCGGCATGGATGAAGATCTGGGCATTACCGCCACTATGGCGGGCCTGGCGGGCGGGATCTTCTTTATTGGCTATCTGTTCCTGCAGGTTCCCGGCGGCAGGATTGCCGTGCACGGCAGCGGCAAAAAGTTTATCGGCTGGTCGCTGGTTGCCTGGGCGGTGATCTCGGTTCTTACGGGCCTTGTCACCAACCAGTATCAGCTGCTGGCACTGCGCTTCCTGCTCGGCGTGGCGGAAGGCGGGATGCTGCCGGTCGTGCTCACCATGATCAGCAACTGGTTCCCGGATGCCGAACGCGGGCGCGCCAATGCCATTGTGATCATGTTTGTGCCCATCGCCGGGATCGTCACCGCGCCGCTGTCGGGCTGGATTATCACCGCGCTCGACTGGCGCTGGCTGTTCATCATTGAAGGTTTAATGTCCGTTGCCGTGCTGGTGCTGTGGGCGTTCACCGTCTACGACCGACCGCAGGAAGCGCGCTGGATTTCAGACGCCGAGAAAAATTATCTGGTGCAAACCCTGGCGGCGGAACAGCAGGCCATTGCCGGTAAAGAGGTGAAAAACGCGTCACTGAGCGCAG
>CAMKZP010000285.1 GCA_946477805.1 uncultured Enterobacter sp. | reverse complement strand
ACGAGATTTCTGCCTGTCTCGTGGGCTCGGAGATGTGTATAAGAGACAGGTGTTCGGCAGCGCGGGCTGGGCGCTGCTGCCGCTGGTGGCGCGCCGCGAGCTGGGCTTAGGCCCGGCGGGCTACGGCGTGATGCTGGCGTGCATTGGCCTGGGAGCGATTGCCGGGGCGATCCTGCTGCCGCGCCTGCGCCAGCGCCTGAACGCCGACCGCCTGATGGTGGCCGCCAGCCTGACGTTTGCCGTCACCATGCTGGCGCTGGCCTACGTGCGCCACGTCTGGGTGCTGAATCTGTTTGAGTTTTTCACCGGCTTCGCGTGGATTGCGGTGCTCTCGACGCTGAACCTCGGCGCCCAGCGCAGCGCCGCCCGCTGGGTGAAGGCCCGGGCGCTGGCGGTCTACCTGACGGTGTTCTTCGGCTCGATGACCGCAGGCAGCGCCGTCTGGGGTCAGCTGGCCTCGCAGTTCGGTACCCCGACCTCGCTGGTTATCGCCACGCTGGGCATGGTGCTGGCGAGCGCCACCGCGCTCCGCTGGAAGCTGGAGAAAGATCCTGATTTAAACCTCGACCTGAGCGGCCAGCCGCTGGACGGCGTGGAGATCGACCTGCCCAACGAGCGGGGCCCGGTGCTGGTTTCGCACGAGTACATCATTGACCCGAACAACGCGAAGGCCTTCCTGGAGGCGGTTCACGAGCTGCGCCGGGTGCGTCGCCGCGCCGGAGCGATGAGCTGGGCAGTCTATGAGGATATTGAGCATCCCGGCCTGTTTATCGAGACTTTCCTGATGGGCTCGTGGATTGAGCATCTGCGCCAGCAGGAGCGCCACACCATGAATGACCTCCTGCTGCAGAGCCGCGTTCTGGCTTTTCATCAGGGCACAACATCACCGGCTATTCGCTACCTGGTCGCGCCGGTATAACCATAATCATCACCTGCACAGGAACACACTATGGCAACGTTTAAGGCAAAAGACGGCACGCAGATTTACTACAAAGACTGCGGCGCGGGCAAACCGGTTCTCTTCAGCCACGGCTGGCCGCTGGACGGCGACATGTGGGACAGCCAGCTGAACTACCTGGCCGAGCGCGGGTTCCGCGCCATCGCCTTTGACCGTCGCGGTTTTGGCCGCTCGGATCAGCCGTGGAACGGCTACGACTATGACACCTTTGCGTCCGACATCAACGACCTGATTACCACCCTGGACCTGCGCGACGTGACGCTGGTGGGCTTCTCCATGGGCGGCGGGGACGTGACGCGCTACATCAACAACTACGGCTCCTCGCGCGTGGCCGGTCTGGCGCTGCTCGGCGCGGTGACGCCGATCTTCGGTAAATCCGACAGCTACCCGCAGGGCGTCGATCAGAGCGTGTTCGACGGCATTCGCGACGGGCTGCGTAAAGATCGCGCCCAGTTCATCAGCGATTTCGCCACCCCGTTCTACGGCACCAACGCCGGGCAGACCGTTTCCGCCGGCGCGCTGACCCAGACGCTGAACATCGCCCTGCTGGCGTCGCTGAAGGGCACCATCGACTGCGTGACCGCCTTCGCCGAAACCGACTTCCGCCCGGACATGGCGAAAATCGACGTGCCGACCCTCGTGATTCACGGCAGCAACGACCAGATCGTGCCGTTTGAAACCACCGGCAAAGTGGCGGCGGAGACGATCGAGAACGCCACGCTGAAGGTGTACGACAACGCCCCGCACGGCTTCGCGCTGACCCACCAGGAGCAGCTTAACGAAGATCTGCTGGCGTTTGTGACGTCGCTGTAACCGCTTCGCTTATCCGGCCTACAGGGGCTGATTTTGTAGGCCGGGTAAGGTACAGCCGCCACCCGGCGCTTTTGCAGCCGCATTCCGCTCCGCCAGCAGCCGACAAATCTCCGCATGCTTCTCCTCGGTAAAGGTAAAGCGCGACATAAAGCCCATGCGGATCAGCGAGCCAATGGCGGGTAATAAACAGATCCCGAAGAACAGCCCCGACAGCACGCCTTCGCTCTGGCTTTGCGCCTGCGGCACGTAGCCGATCGTTGTCAGGAACACCCCGATAAGCCCGCCGCCTACCGCCACCGACATCTTGCCGGTAAAGGTCTGGCCGGAGAAGGTGATTGCCGCGCAGCGCCTGTGGGTGTGGTACTCGGCGTACTCGATGGTGTCGGCAATCATCGACGAGGTGAGGATATTGGTCATCATCACGAACAGCGTGCTCAGGCCGAGCAGGGCAAACAGCAGCGCCGCGTGCTGGTAGCCCGCGAACCACATCACCACGCGCACCGCCACGTCCAGCCCGCAGAGGATCATAAACAGCTTCCGCTTCTGCATCCTGCGCGTCAGCATCGGGGCAACCAGACACAGCACCGCTGCCACAATCCCCATCACGCCGATCGCCATCTGCAGGCTGCCGTCGCCCATGTTGTAGATAAAGAAGTAGATATAAATCCCGTTGGCGACGTTGTGAAACACGCAGAAAAAGAACGACAGCAGGACGATAAACAGCGGCTTGTTCTGGCGCAGGTTGTGGAAGGTGTCGCGCATCGTCACTTTTTCCGGGCTGGGCGGCACGCGCTCTTTAATCTGCATAAAGCCGTTAAGCATCAGCGGCAGCCCCACCAGCATCATCACCAGCGCGGCCATGAAGTAGCCCTTGTCGCTGCTGTGCTGGGCAAAAAACGCCGCCAGCTTCGGGAAGAAGATATTGGCGCAGGCGATCCCGGCGTTTACCCCCAGCATCGCCGCCGTCACCGCGCGGGTGCGCTGGCCGGAGTCGTTGGTCATCACCGACGACATCGACCAGAACGGAATATCGGAGATGGCGTACAGCGTCCCCCACAGGATGTAGGTCACCCCGGCGTAAAGGATTTTGGTGGTCATGTCCGCTTCGATTTTATAAAACGCCAGCAGGGTGACGCCGGTGATCAGCAGCGGCGCAATCAGTAAAAAGTGGCGAAATTTGCCGAACCGGCTGTTAATGGTGTCCATAATGCTGGCAAAAAGCGGATCGTGAACCGCATCCCACGCGCGGGCAATCAGGAAGATGGTGCTCGCCGCCAGCGCCGAGATCCCCAGCACGTCGGTGTAAAAATAGTTGATAAACGAACCCACTAAACCAAAGCTGAAGCACTGACCTAAACCATAGCCAAAGTAAGACCACAGCTCGCGAGACGGTATTTTCATTGTCGTTGCCATTGTTATATGCCTGCCTGGTTGCCCGGCGGTGAACCGCCGGGTCGTTATTATTCGCCCTGCACCTGCGGAGCGATCCTGCGCAGCTTCTGCATCAGCGCGATTTCCGCGCGCGAGAACGGAATGCCGTTCTCCTCGAACACGTCGTGGAACCACAGGCGGCAGTAGTCCGTGGACTCCTTCATGACCACCGGCCACGGCAGCCACGTCTGGGTTTTACCGCGCACCAGCCCCCACTGGTACGGCGCGACCTTCGCCATGTACATCAGCGGCAGCTGCTCTTCGATAGTCCCGCCCACGTGGCGCGCCAGCCATTCGGTGCAGAAGATCGGGCGGCCCAGCGCCTGCAGCTGCTGGATAATCGCCGTCATGCGCCCGGTGTTGGTGTAGGCGTGATAGCTCACCACGTCCGAAAGTTCGAGCGCGGTCTGGTCCAGCGGATGCTGGTAAAACGTCTCACCCTCCTCTTCTGCCGGCAGGCGCCACGCGCAGACGGTGAGCGGCTGGGCCGGATCTTCCTCACGCGCCCAGCGGAACGCCAGCTTCATCAGCGCGTGCGCGCAGGTCTCCAGCTTTTCGTCGTACAGCACCTCATCGGTGCCGGTCGCGAAAATGCCGCGGTTGCCCGGCTCGTTGTAGAGATCCCACAGCAGCACGCGCCTGTCGTCGCGGAACTGGCGGATAACGTCGCGGATATAGCGCTCAATCTGCGGCCAGCAGCCGCGATCGCACACTTTGTCGCGCCCCGGGCTCGCCGCCGCCTGGCTGTTGTGCTTGCCCGGCACGGGCGGCTTTTGCGGCCCGAGGTACGGCTCATCGCCGGAAAAGCCGCAGTCGTCCATTAAGGTCAGCATGGTGCTGAAGCCGCGGCCGTCGGCGAGGGTCAGAAACCGGTCGATGCGCGCCATCAGCCCGTCGCGATCGTGCTCCCAGACGATAAACGGCAGGTTGATGCGCAGGGTGTTGTAGCCCGCGTCCGCCGCCCAGACCAGCTCGCGGTCGATGGTGTCGGCATCGAAGGTCTCTTCCTGCCAGATATCGGTCCAGTTCACCGCCGTTGACGGCAGATAGTTAAACCCGCACAGCCAGCCCTTTTGCTGATACCACGCCTGCGCCTGCGCCCTGCTCCACTGCTCTTTCATTACGCGTCCTCTTACTGATAATGTTTAGCTAATAAATATTAGCTGCGGGATAAATGCGCAATTTACCGCTGCAGGAAAAGCGACGCCCCTCACAAACTTCATGCCTCGATGAATGAGAAATGCGATCGACGACGCGGAAGCGTGCGGTTAAGGTATGATGCGAATTCGCGAAAGGGAGAGGACGGATGAAGCGAAAAACGAAAGTCACAATGAACGATATTGCGCGGGCGGCGGGGGTGTCGCAGGCGACGGTATCGCTGGTGCTTAACCGGTCCCGCAACATCAAGCTCAGCGATGACACCCGCCAGCGGGTGATTAACGTCGCCACCGAGCTCGGCTATGACCGCCTCCCCGCCGTTCATGCCCCGCGCAATCAGGAAGAGATCGCCCTGCTGGTCAGCTCGCTGCAGAGCTTCGATCCGTTTATCGACGCCATCAGCCAGGCGCGGGAAGCCGCTTGGCGCAACGAAGCGCTGCTCACGGTGTACGACTACGGCGACGACGTGGAGCTGGCCCTGAACATCATCCGCCAGCTGGAGAAGCGCAACTGCGTGGGGATTATCCTTGCCTCACCGGTCACGAACGTCGTCGATATGACGGCGTTTCAGGACTGCACCCGCATTCCGCTGGTGCTGCTCAACCAGCGCGACCCCGGCTCGCCGCTGCTGCCGTCGTTTGTTCCGGATGACTACGCCAATGCTTTCCAGGTCACCAGGCACCTCATCGCCTGCGGCGCCACGCGCATCGCCCACATCACCGGCGAGAGCTGGATGGAGGCCTCGCGCCAGCGTCTGGCGGGCTACCGGGCCGCGCTGCAGCAGGCCGGGCTGGCGAGCGACGACGGCCTGGTGCGCCAGACCAACTGGCAGTTCAGCGAGTCTTATACCTGTCTCTTATACACATCTCCGAGCCCAC
>CAMKZP010000284.1 GCA_946477805.1 uncultured Enterobacter sp. | reverse complement strand
AAGGTGATGTGATCATGGGCGCCAACCAGCAGCCGGTGAAAAACATTGCCGAGCTGCGTAAAATTCTCGACAGCAAACCTTCCGTGCTGGCGCTGAATATTCAGCGTGGAGACACCTCCCTCTACCTGCTGATGCAGTAATCCCCTCAGCCCCTGTCGTGATACGGCAGGGGCTTTGCTTTTTTCTGTGACCCTTTCCACAACTCCATACTTCTCAACTGCTCTTTGTGCATCCGCACAATGCAGCCCTGACTGAACTCCCCTATGCTTGAGCTCTGCTCACGGGAGGGTTACATGGCTGGCTGGCATCTTGATACCAAAATGGCGCAGGATATCGTGGCGCGCACCATGCGCATCATCGATACCAATATCAACGTAATGGATGCTCGTGGGCGCATTATTGGCAGCGGCGACCGGGAGCGCATTGGGGAATTGCACGAAGGGGCGCTGCTGGTGCTTTCTCAGGGGCGGGTGGTGGATATCGATGATGCGGTCGCAAAGCATCTTCACGGCGTTCGCCAGGGGATTAACCTTCCCCTGCGTCTCGAAGGTGAAATCGTAGGCGTTATCGGCCTGACCGGTGAACCGGGATCCCTGCGTAAATACGGCGAGCTGGTTTGTATGACGGCCGAGATGATGCTGGAGCAGTCGCGCCTGATGCATCTGCTGGCTCAGGACAGCCGCCTGCGCGAAGAGCTGGTCATGAACCTTATACAGGCGGAGGAACACACGCCCGCATTAAGCGAGTGGGCGCAGCGCCTGGGTATTGACCTGAATCAGCCGCGCGTGGTAGCGGTAATTGAAGTGGACAGCGGTCAGCTTGGCGTCGACAGCGCGATGGCGGAGCTGCAGCAGCTGCAAAATGCGCTGGCAACGCCGGAGCGCAACAACCTGGTGGCGATTGTCTCTCTGACTGAAATGGTGGTGCTAAAGCCCGCGCTCAATCAGTTTGGCCGCTGGGATGCGGAAGATCACCGTCGCCGCGTCGAACAGCTGATCGCGCGGATGAAAGAGAACGGCCAGCTGCGTTTTCGCGTTGCGCTGGGCAACTACTTTACCGGGCCGGGCAGCATTGCCCGCTCCTGGCGCACCGCGCGAACCACCATGATGGTGGGCAAACAGCGCATGCCGGAAAGCCGAAGCTACTTTTATCAGGACCTGATGCTGCCGGTGCTGCTCGACAGCCTGCGCGGCGGCTGGCAGGCCAACGAGCTGGCGCGTCCGCTGGTGCGGCTGAAAGCGATGGACAATAACGGCCTGCTGCGCCGCACCCTGCAGGCGTGGTTTCGCCACAACGTGCAGCCGCTGGCGACGTCAAAAGCGCTGTTTATTCATCGCAATACGCTGGAATACCGGCTTAACCGGATCTCGGAGCTGACGGGGCTGGATTTGGGGAATTTTGACGACAGGCTGCTGCTTTATGTGGCGCTTCAGCTGGATGAACAGCGGTGAGGCAGGTGCATTTATCACCCTCTCCCTGTGGGAGAGGGCATCAGGCCGGACCGTTAATTATTTATTTCGAGTCAGCTTCTCAAGATCCGCTTCAATCTCGCTGATCTTGTGGGTAACTACGCTCTCAAGGTGGCGGAGGTCATCCAGGATCTTACGCTTGAGATCGACTTCAGTACGATCGCGCTGGCAGATCTGATCGAGTTCATCGATCACATAGCGCAGGTTAGGGCTGATTTCCTGTACTTCTTTATAGCCCTGGCCAACACCATCAGCCACAACGGTTTTACGCTGGCGTGGGTATTTAAACTTCACGCTTTTGGCGAAAAATTCCCCTTTGTCCTTGTGAAAATAGATTTTCAAAATATCGTTGTTGGCTTCCTGACGGAGGCTGTAACGATCAATTTCATCAGGATTGGTAATGCCCAGACTTTTCAGATTATCGTACATAGCGGTACCCTTATCTCAACATAACCTATGAATAATTAACGAAAAAATCTATTCCTGCCACTTTCAGATACAAAAAAAGCGGGGTTGCCCCCGCTTTTTGTTATACCCGATTAATCGATGGTGCGCAGCAGTTCGTTGATGCCGACTTTGCCGCGGGTTTTCGCGTCCACTTTCTTCACGATCACCGCACAGTACAGGCTGTATTTGCCATCCTTCGACGGCAGGTTGCCGGAAACGACAACCGAGCCCGCCGGAACGCGACCGTAGTGAACTTCACCGGTTTCACGGTCGTAAATACGGGTGCTCTGGCCGATGTAAACGCCCATGGAGATCACGGAACCTTCCTCAACGATCACGCCTTCAACCACTTCGGAGCGCGCGCCGATGAAGCAGTTGTCTTCGATGATGGTTGGGTTAGCCTGCAGGGGCTCCAGTACGCCACCGATGCCGACGCCGCCGGACAGGTGAACGTTTTTACCGATCTGCGCGCAGGAGCCGACGGTTGCCCAGGTGTCCACCATGGTGCCTTCGTCAACGTAAGCACCGATGTTTACGTAGGATGGCATCAGCACGGTGTTGCGTGCGATGAATGCGCCCTGGCGAACCGCGGCAGGCGGAACCACGCGGAAGCCTTCCTTCTGGAAGCGCGCTTCGTCGTAGTCTGCGAATTTCATCGGCACTTTATCGAAGTAGCGGCTTTCTGCTCCGTCGATAACCTGGTTATCGTTGATACGGAAAGAGAGCAGCACGGCTTTCTTCAGCCATTGATGAGTGACCCACTGACCGTCGATTTTTTCTGCCACGCGCAGCGCGCCGGAATCCAGCAGGGAAATAACCTGGTTTACCGCTTCACGCGTCACGGTATCCACATTTGCCGGAGTGATCTCGGCGCGACGCTCAAAGGCGGACTCAATAACGTTCTGTAACTGCTGCATTGTTTACTCTTTCCATTTCACTAAAAAACACGTCACCCTTTATCGTTTGGATTGAGGGCTGCTGTCAACCGTTGTTGCACTTCAAGTTGCAGGTCATTATTAAGGGCACGCCGGTCCGCTGTCGCGATTATAAATAAATCTTCTACTCGCTCGCCAATGGTTGTAATTCGGGCGCCGTGAAGCGAAATTCCCAGATCGGCAAAAACCTGGCCAACGCGGGCGAGCAGGCCCGGCTGGTCGAGCGCGATGAGTTCCAGGAACGATTTACGGTCGGTGTGGGTCGGCAGGAAATTGACCTCGGTATCGACGGTAAAGTGGCGCAATTTTGACGGCTGACGGCGCGGCTGCGGCGGCTGCCAGCTATGCTGCGTAATCGCCTGCTCCAGACCGAAGCGTATTCCTTCATGCCTGTCCGACGACAGCGGGCTGCCGTCCGGCTCCAGCACAATAAAGGTGTCCATTGCCATGCCGTCGCGGGTGGTGAAAATTTGCGCGTCGTGAACGCTCAGGTTACGCCTGTCCAGCTCCGCACAGACGGCGGCAAACAGGTAAGGGCGGTCAGGGCTCCAGATGAAGATTTCCGTCCCGCCGCGCGTGGCCTGCGGGCTGAGCAGGATCATCGGCTTCGACAGGTCATGTTTCAGCAAATGGCGCGCGTGCCAGGCAAGCTGGTTTGGACTGTGGCGGACAAAGTAGTTGGCGCGGCAGCGCGCCCAAATCTGATGCAGCGCCTCTTCGTCAATGTTATCCATCCGCAGCAGCGCCAGCGCCTGCAGCTGATGGTGGCGGACGCGCTCGCGCATGTCCGGGGTGTTTTGCATCCCGCGACGCAGCTGTTTTTCGGTGGCGAAGTACAGCTCGCGCAGCAGGCTCTGCTTCCAGCTGTTCCACAGGGTTTCGTTGGTGGCGCAAATATCGGCCACTGTCAGGCAGACCAGATAGCGCAGACGGTTTTCCGTTTGCACCTCTTCGGCGAACTGCTTAATGACTTCAGGATCCTGAATATCGCGACGCTGGGCGGTGACCGACATCAGCAGATGATGGCGGACCAGCCAGGCAATGAGCTGCGTCTCGCGCGAGTTCAGCCCGTGCAGCTCGGCAAATTTCAGCACGTCCTGAGCGCCCAGCACCGAGTGGTCGCCGCCGCGCCCTTTGGCGATGTCGTGGAAAAGGGCGGCGATCAGGATCAGTTCCGGGTGAGAAAGACGCGGCCAGAGATCGACGCACAGCGGATGGCGGGATCGTGTCTCTTCTTTAGCAAAGCTCTCCAGCTTGAGCATTACGCGGATGGTGTGTTCATCCACCGTATAGGCATGGAAAAGATCGAACTGCATCTGGCCGACGATATGCGACCACTGCGGCATATAGGCCCACAGCACGCTGTGGCGGTGCATCGGCAGCAGCCCGCGGCTGACGGCGCCCGGATGGCGCAGCATGCTCAGGAACAGGGTGCGCGCCTGTGGGATATAGCACAACGGCTGTTTCAGGTGGCGGCGGGCATGGCGAAGATGACGCAGGGTCGTGGAGTAGATCCCGCTGATCGTGCTGTTGCGAACCATGGTGTAGAACATCCGCAGGATCGCTTCCGGCTCGCGGATGAACAGCGTTTCGTCGCGCAGATCGATAAGCGTGCCGCGCAGCTGGAATTCGTCGTCAATCGGGCGCGGCTTTTCATCTTCCGTCAGGGCCAGAATCGCTTCATCAAACAGCTGCAGCAGCATCTGGTTCAGCTCGGTGACGCGGCGGGTGACGCGGAAGAAATCCTTCATCATCTGCTCAACCGGCTCGTTGCCTTCACCGCTGTAGTTGAGGCGCTGGGCAACGCTGAGCTGGCGGTCGAACAGCAAGCGGTTATCGTAGCGGGTAACTTCCAGATGCAGGGCGAAGCGGATGCGCCACAGCAGGTGCAGACATTCGTTTAGCTCGTTACGTTCGGCCTCGGTTAAAAAGCCGAAGCCGACCATTTCGTCCATTGAGGTGGCGCCAAAGTGGCGGCGGGCCACCCACTGCAAGGTGTGGATATCGCGCAGGCCGCCGGGGCTGCTTTTGATATCCGGCTCAAGGTTGTAGCTGGTGCCGTGGTAGCGCTGGTGGCGTAGGTTTTGTTCTTCAACCTTTGCGGCGAAGAACTTTTCCGAGGGCCAGAAGCCGTCGCTGAAGATATGTTTTTGCAGCTCGAGAAAGAGGGCGACGTCGCCGATCAGCAGGCGGGTTTCAATCAGGTTAGTGGCGACGGTCAGGTCAGACAATCCTTCCAGCAGACACTCTTCGAGAGTGCGCACGCTGTGGCCCACCTCCAGCTTCACGTCCCACAGCAGCGTCAGCAGCTCGCCGATTTTCTGCGCCTGCTCGTCTGGCAGCTTTTTGCGGCTCAAAATCAGCAGGTCGATATCGGACAGCGGATGCAG
>CAMKZP010000283.1 GCA_946477805.1 uncultured Enterobacter sp. | reverse complement strand
CCTAATGATGTTTACAGTAATGTAACCTTCCCGTAAAATGCCCCCACACTTTAAACGCCACCAGACTCCGTGGAATTGAGGTCGTTAAATGAGACTCGGGAAATACAATAAAAGTTTGGGATGGTTGTCATTATTCGCGGGCACTGTATTACTCAGTGGCTGCGATTCTGCACTACTAGACCCCAAAGGACAGATTGGACTGGAACAGCGTTCACTGATTCTGACGGCATTTGGCCTGATGATGATTGTGGTTATTCCAGCCATTTTGATGGCTGTTGGTTTCGCCTGGAAGTATCGTGCGAGCAATAAAGATGCGAAGTATAGCCCTAACTGGTCACACTCCAATAAAGTGGAAGCTGTGGTCTGGACGGTACCTATTCTGATCATCCTGTTCCTTGCCGTACTGACCTGGAAAACCACTCACGCGCTTGAGCCAAGCAAACCGCTGGTTCACGATGAGAAACCTATTACCATTGAAGTGGTCTCCATGGACTGGAAATGGTTCTTCATCTATCCGGAACAGGGCATTGCTACCGTGAATGAAATCGCCTTCCCGGCGAACACTCCGGTTCAGTTCAAAGTGACCTCCAACTCCGTAATGAACTCCTTCTTCATCCCACGTCTGGGTAGCCAGATTTACGCGATGGCCGGTATGCAGACTAACCTGCACCTGATCGCGAATGAAGCAGGCACCTACGACGGTATCTCCGCCAGCTATAGTGGCCCGGGCTTCTCGGGTATGAAGTTCAAAGCTATCGCTACGCCAGACCGTGCCGCATTCGACCAGTGGGTTGAAAAAGCGAAGCAGTCTACTAACACCATGTCTGACATGGCGGCGTTCGAAAAAGTGGCTACGCCTAGCGAATACAACAAGGTGGAGTACTTCTCTAACGTGAAACCTGATTTGTTCAAAGAGGTTATTGGCAAATTTATGGATCACGGCAAGAGCATGGACATGACCCAGCCTGAAGGTGAGCACAGCGCACACGAAGGTATGGAAGGTATGGACATGAGCCACGCGGAAACCGCTCACTAAGGGGCCGAGGAAGAAAATGTTCGGAAAATTGACACTGGATGCAGTGCCCTACCACGAACCGATTATCGTGGTTACGGTGGCTGCAATTATCATCGGTGGCGCAGCCTTACTGGGCTTGATCACTTACTTCGGTAAGTGGAGCTACCTGTGGAATGAGTGGCTGACTTCGGTTGACCACAAAAAACTCGGTATCATGTACTGCATCGTCGGTATCGTCATGTTAATTCGTGGCTTTGCGGATGCGATCATGATGCGTAGCCAGCAGGCGCTCGCCTCGGCGGGTGAAGCCGGCTTCCTGCCGCCGCACCACTACGATCAGATCTTTACCGCCCACGGCGTTATCATGATCTTCTTCGTGGCGATGCCGCTGGTTATCGGTCTGATGAACGTTGTCGTTCCGCTGCAAATCGGCGCGCGCGACGTGGCGTTCCCGTTCCTGAACAACCTGAGCTTCTGGTTCACGGTTGTCGGCGTTATCCTGGTTAACCTGTCACTGGGCGTGGGCGAATTCGCACAGACCGGCTGGCTGGCGTACCCGCCGCTTTCAGGAATTGAGTACAGTCCTGGCGTAGGCGTCGATTACTGGATTTGGGCCCTTCAGCTCTCCGGTGTCGGTACTACCCTGACCGGTATCAACTTCTTCGTGACCATTATCAAGATGCGTGCCCCTGGCATGACCATGTTCAAGATGCCGGTATTTACCTGGGCATCTCTGTGCGCCAACATCCTGATTATTGCCTCCTTCCCAATTCTGACCGTCACCGTCGCGCTGCTGACCCTGGACCGCTACCTGGGCACCCATTTCTTTACCAACGATATGGGTGGCAACATGATGATGTACATCAACCTGATTTGGGCCTGGGGTCACCCGGAAGTGTACATCCTGGTTCTGCCGGTCTTCGGGGTGTTCTCCGAAATCGCAGCAACCTTCTCGCGTAAACGCCTGTTTGGTTACACCTCTCTGGTGTGGGCAACCGTGTGTATTACCGTTCTGTCGTTCATCGTTTGGCTGCACCACTTCTTCACCATGGGTGCGGGCGCGAACGTAAACGCCTTCTTCGGTATTACCACCATGATTATCGCCATCCCTACCGGGGTTAAGATCTTCAACTGGTTGTTCACCATGTACCAGGGCCGTATCGTGTTCCACTCAGCGATGCTGTGGACTATCGGCTTCATCGTTACCTTCTCCGTTGGTGGGATGACCGGTGTTCTGCTGGCGGTACCGGGTGCGGACTTCGTACTGCACAACAGTCTGTTCCTGATTGCGCACTTCCATAACGTGATCATCGGTGGCGTGGTGTTCGGCTGCTTCGCGGGCGTAACCTACTGGTGGCCAAAAGCGTTCGGTTTCACCCTGAACGAAAAATGGGGTAAGCGCGCGTTCTGGTTCTGGATCATCGGCTTCTTCGTGGCATTTATGCCGCTGTACGTGCTGGGCTTCATGGGCATGACCCGTCGCCTGAGCCAGCAGATTGATCCGCAGTTCCACCCAATGCTGATGGTTGCAGCGGGCGGCGCAGTGCTGATTGCCTGTGGCATCGCGTCTCAGCTGATTCAGTTCTACGTGTCTATTCGCGACCGCGACCAGAACCGTGACCTGACCGGTGACCCATGGGGTGGCCGTACGCTGGAGTGGGCGACCTCTTCCCCGCCTCCTTTCTATAACTTCGCCGTTGTGCCGCAGATCCATGAACGCGACGCATTCTGGGAAATGAAAGAAAAAGGTGAAGCGTACAAGCAACCTGCTCATTACGAAGAGATCCACATGCCGAAAAACAGCGGCGCGGGCATCGTGATTGCCGCATTCGCAACGGTATTTGGTTTCGCAATGATCTGGCACATCTGGTGGATGGCGATTGTTGGCTTTGCCGGCATCGTAATCAGCTGGATTGTGAAGAGCTTTGACGAGGACGTGGACTACTACGTACCAGTCCGTGAAGTTGAGAAGCTGGAAAATCAGCATTTCGACGAGATTTCTAAAGCGGGGCTGAAAAATGGCAACTGATACTCTGGCGCACTCAACTGCCCACGCGCATGAGCATGCGCACCACGATACAGGACCGATGAAAGTCTTTGGTTTCTGGATCTACCTGATGAGCGACTGCATTCTGTTCTGCTGTCTGTTCGCGACCTATGCCGTTCTGGTGAACGGCACAGCGGGCGGCCCGACCGGCAAAGACATTTTTGAACTGCCGTTCGTTCTGGTTGAAACCGCACTGCTGTTATTCAGCTCCATCACCTACGGCATGGCGGCTATCGCCATGTACAAAAACAACAAGAGCCAGGTTGTCTCCTGGCTGGCGTTGACCTGGCTGTTTGGTGCTGGATTTATCGGGATGGAAATCTATGAATTCCATCACCTGATTATGGAAGGTTACGGCCCGGATCGTAGTGGCTTCCTGTCTGCGTTCTTCGCGCTGGTAGGCACTCACGGTCTGCACGTTACCTCTGGTCTGATCTGGATGGCGGTACTGATGTTCCAGGTATACCGTCGCGGTCTGACCAACACTAACCGTACCCGTATCATGTGCCTGAGCCTGTTCTGGCACTTCCTGGACGTGGTATGGATCTGCGTGTTCTCAGTTGTTTATCTGATGGGGGCGATGTAATGAGTCATTCAAACGATCATGGCGCTTCCCACGGTAGCGTAAAGACCTACATGACGGGTTTCATCCTGTCTATCATCCTGACGGTGATCCCGTTCTGGATGGTGATGAACGGTTCTGCGTCTAAGCCGGTTATTCTGGGCGTAATCCTGGTAACGGCGGTGATTCAGATTCTGGTGCATCTGGTTTGCTTCCTGCACATGAACACCAAGTCCGATGAAGGCTGGAATATGACGGCCTTTATCTTTACCGTGATTATCATCGCTATCCTGGTAGTCGGTTCCATCTGGATTATGTGGAACCTTAACTACAACATGATGGTTCACTAAGAGCGGCGAGTATGTTTAAGCAATACCTGCAAGTAACAAAACCAGGCATCATCTTTGGCAACCTGATCTCGGTGATCGGAGGGTTCCTGCTGGCCTCTAAAGGCAGCATTGATTACGCCCTCTTTATCTACACGCTGGTCGGTGTGTCACTGGTTGTTGCGTCCGGTTGTGTATTTAACAACTACATCGACATGGATATCGACAAGAAGATGGAAAGGACTAAAAATCGGGTGCTGGTGAAAGGCCTGATCGCCCCTTCCGTCTCGCTGGTGTACGCCACCTTGCTGGGTATTGCTGGCTTTATGCTCCTGTGGTTTGGCGCTAACCCGCTGGCCTGCTGGCTGGGGGTGATGGGGTTCGTGGTTTATGTGGGCGTTTACAGCCTGTATATGAAACGTCACTCCGTCTACGGTACGCTGATTGGTTCTCTCTCCGGCGCTGCGCCGCCGGTGATTGGCTACTGCGCCGTCACGAACGAGTTCGACAGCGGTGCGCTCATCCTGCTGGCTATCTTTAGCCTGTGGCAGATGCCGCACTCCTATGCCATCGCGATTTTCCGCTTCAAGGATTATCAGGCAGCGAACATTCCGGTTCTGCCGGTCGTGAAAGGCATTTCGGTCGCCAAGAACCACATCACGCTCTACATCATCGCCTTTGCCGTGGCAACGCTGATGCTCTCCCTGGGCGGTTACGCCGGATATAAATATCTGGTAGTGGCGGCAGCGGTGAGCGTCTGGTGGCTCGGTATGGCCCTGCGCGGTTACAAAGTGGAAGATGACAAAGTCTGGGCACGCAAGCTGTTTGTGTTCTCGATTGTGGCCATCACCTCGCTGTCCGTGATGATGTCCGTGGACTTCATGGTGCCAGATTCACACAGCCTGCTGACTTACGTCTGGTAAGCCAAAACAGGTGAATAAAGGGGTGCTTCGGCACCCTTTTTTATTCACTGAATCTATTAATCACACATGTAATATTTGTTAAATAACCCTTTATTTACCCCGCCCCTTCCCCGCACTACACTATGACCTGCTTTTGAACTGAGGTGGTAATGAACGATTATAAAATGACGCCAGGCGAGCTACGCGCGACCTGGGGCTTAGGGACTGTTTTCTCGCTACGGATGCTTGGCATGTTTATGGTCCTGCCTGTTCTGACCACGTACGGTATGGCCCTGCAGGGGGCCAGCGAAGCCTTGATTGGCCTGGCAATTGGGATTTACGGCCTGGCCCAGGCTATATTTCAAATCCCCTTTGGCCTGCTTTCGGATCGCATTGGCCGCAAGCCG
>CAMKZP010000282.1 GCA_946477805.1 uncultured Enterobacter sp. | reverse complement strand
CAGGGGCTCGCTGGAGGCGATGGCATCGCGCATTTTGACCCGCCTGCGTCAGCCGTTCCGTATCGGCTTGATCGAGATTTACACCGGGTGCTCGTTGGGGATTGCCCTCGCCCCACAGCACGGTAACGATCGCGAGAGCGTTATTCGCAACGCGGATACCGCCATGTACACGGCAAAAGAGAACGGCCGGGGCAAATTCTGCGTTTTCTCGCCGGAGATGAACCAGCGCGTGTTTGAATATCTCTGGCTGGATACCAACCTGCGCAAGGCTCTGGATAACGATCAGCTTTTAATTCACTACCAGCCGAAAATGACCTGGCGCGGCGAGGTCAGAAGCCTCGAAGCGCTGGTGCGCTGGCAATCACCCGAGCGCGGCCTGATCCCACCGCTGGAATTTATCTCCTATGCTGAAGAGTCGGGCCTGATCGTGCCGCTTGGGCGCTGGGTTATGCTGGATGTGGTCCGCCAGGTCGCCAAATGGCGCGACAAGGGAATTAACCTGCGCGTGGCGGTCAACGTCTCGGCCCGCCAGCTGGCGGATCAGACAATTTTCAGCGATCTTAAACAGGCGCTGAAAGACCTGAATTTTGAATACTGCCCCATTGATGTCGAGCTAACCGAAAGCTGTCTTATTGAAAACGAAGAGCTGGCGCTGTCTGTTATCCAGCAGTTCAGCCAGCTTGGCGCGCAAATCCATCTCGATGATTTTGGCACCGGGTACTCATCCCTCTCGCAGCTGGCGCGTTTTCCCATCGACGCCATCAAGCTCGATCAGCTATTTGTGCGGGATATCCATAAGCAGTCTGTTTCACAATCGCTGGTGCGAGCGATTGTCGCCGTGGCGCAGGCGCTGAATTTACAGGTGATTGCCGAGGGCGTGGAGAGCGCGAAAGAAGACGCCTTTCTGACCAAGAATGGCGTCAACGAGCGACAGGGCTTTCTGTTTGCTAAACCCATGCCCGCAGCCGCATTCGAGCGTTGGCTAAAGCGCTATCAGGCACGACACATGCGCTAGCTCACGCCTCCCCCTTTGAATGCGGGCCGATACATTTATCACGCTCAATGATGTAATTTAGCTATTGAATTTTTTCCCTTCTCTTTTGAACCTATTTTCTGCATCATTGAAAATATTAACTTTTCGCTCCTGGGGTGAGTTTATGTCTGATATTGATGCACTAACCGTGGCACAGCGTATTGATACCGTGCTGGATATCCTCGTCGCGGGAGATTATCACTCCGCTATTCGCAACCTTGAGATCCTGAAATCGGAGCTGCTGGCTCAAAATGGCAGCGGATCCGCTCCCGACGCCGCGCAGCCTAAAGCGCCGTGGGAAGTGTAACCCTCTTGTTTTCGACCTCGTTTTAATAAATGGATGCTATGAATTCCCGACAACAAATCATTTTGCAGATGGTGATCGATCAGGGTCGCGTGAGTGTGGTCGATCTCGCTAAAACGACCGGCGTTTCAGAAGTGACCATTCGCCAGGATCTTAATCTTCTTGAAAAGCAGAGCTACCTGCGCCGCGCCCACGGCTACGCCGTGCCGTTGGACAGCGAAGATGTCGAAACCCGCATGATGAACAACTATGCGCTAAAGCGGGAGCTGGCTGAATTTGCTGCCACCCTGGTGAACAACGGTGAAACGGTCTTTATAGAGAACGGTAGCAGCAACGCGCTGCTGGCGCGCACGCTTGCCGAACAGAAAGACGTCACTATCGTCACCGTGAGCAGCTATATTGCGCATCTTCTCAAGGAAACGCCCTGCGAGGTGATCCTGCTTGGCGGGATTTACCAGAAAAAAAGTGAAAGCATGGTGGGCCCGCTGACGCGCCAGTACGTGCGGCAGGTCCATTTCAGCAAGGCATTTATTGGTATTGATGGCTGGCAGCCTGACACCGGCTTCACCGGACGGGATATGATGCGCTCTGATGTGGTTAACGCCGTGCTGGAAAAAGAGTGCGACGCTATCGTCCTCACCGACAGCTCAAAGTTTGGCGTCGTTCACCCCTACACGATGGGCCCCGTCAGCCGCTTTAGCCGGGTGATTACCGATGAGCGCCTGGGAGACGACCACCGGCTACAGCTGGAGCGTGACGGCCTGACGGTGGATATTGTTAAAAAGACCACCTGACGATCTCTCCGCGCCCGTATCTGGGCGCGTAGCGCTCTGCTTGAGATGATTCTGAACCTTTATTTAAGAGTTTTTACCTGTATTACCTGAATTAAAGACGTAAAATTAATGTTAGCGATATAACAGGAAGTGACTATCACCTGCGTGATTACGTAACGCCTGCGCGACCAGCTTTCATGGAATTGATTTTTTAAGTAGGCATTTTGTCTATACTTAAAGCGTACCTCTTTCCATGAATCGATAATTCAGGAGAAAGTATTATGACCTTAACCAGCAAAAAATTAGCCGCCGCTGTTCTGGCAATCACTGTAGCAATGTCCCTGAGCGCTTGCTCTAACTGGTCTAAACGCGACCGTAACACCGCGATTGGTGCCGGTGCTGGTGCTCTTGGTGGTGCTGTATTAACGGATGGTAGCACGCTGGGTACACTGGGTGGTGCTGCGGTAGGCGGTATTATCGGTCACCAGGTAGGCAAATAATTACGCAATAAGCCTTCATGGGTTTGAGAATATATTGTTCGAATTTCAGGTCTGACTTCGCACGTATAAAAAAAGAGCCACGGCAAATGCCGTGGCTCATTTATTTTAACCGCCCGCCAGTTTCACTTTCATGCCTTTAGCTTCGAGCAGGGATTTTATTACATCGCGTTTATCGCCCTGAATCTCGATAATACCGTCCTTTACGGCCCCGCCGCAGCCGCATTTCTTTTTCAGTTCAGCCGCCAGCTGAGCCAGCTGCGCATCATCCACGTCGATGCCGGAAATCAGGCATACGCCCTTACCTTTTCGACCGCTGGTCTGGCGCTGAATGCGAACGATGCCGTCTCCCTTCGGGCGCTCCGCTTTCTCTTTCGGTTCGTCAATGCGACCGCTATCAGTGGAGTAGACCAGGCGGCTGTTTGAATCGGACATCAGGCCCCCTTTTTCAGTGATGCATTGATTGCTTTAAGCGTTTCTGCCGGGTGAGCGGACTGGGTCACAGGACGTCCGATAACCATATAGTCAACGCCCGCGGCCAGCGCCTGCTCCGGCGTCATAATCCGGCGCTGATCGCCCACTTCGCTGCCCGCAGGGCGGATGCCCGGCGTTACCAGTTTGAAACCCTGCCCCAGTTCGGTTTTGAAGCGCACGGCCTCCTGGGCGGAACAGACCACGCCGTCCAGGCCACACGCCTGCGTCAAACGCGCCAGACGCTCGGCGTGATCTGCTGGTGACAACGTCACGCCGAGATCGCGCAGGTCGCTTTCATCCATGCTGGTCAGCACGGTCACCGCGATCAGTAACGGCGCGTCGCTGCCAAACGGAAGAAGCGCTTCGCGAGCGGCCGTCATCATTCTCGCCCCACCCGAAGCATGCACGTTGACCATCCACACGCCCAGCTCTGCGGCTGCCGCAACGGCGTGCGCCGTGGTGTTCGGGATGTCGTGGAATTTTAGGTCGAGGAATACGTCAAACCCACGCTGCTGCAAATCGCGTACGATTTGCGGGCCAAACAGCGTGAACATCTCTTTGCCAACCTTCAGGCGGCAATCGCGAGGATCGATACCGTCGACAAAGGCCAGTGCCGCATCGCGCTTATTGTAATCAAGCGCGACAACAACAGGAGAATCGGTATTTACTCGGGAAGTGAAAGCAGTAACAGACGTCATGACCAGCCCTTTTCGTCTATGGGCGCGCAGCGGCGCGGAACAGATAAACGGCCAGCATTCTACCTGCCAGCGGGGAAAATTGACAGAATCGATTTCCTCTCCTGCAAGACTGCGGGCCGCACGGTGGTGAGAAACATCAAAAACACAACAGTATGTTGTAACTAAAATGGAGCGTTTTAAAAAATGCTACTGTCCGTCAAGGCCACGGATCGGCTTGATGGTTGACCAGGCGCGGCACGATGGGCAGTGCCAGTAGAGCGTATAGGCGGTAAAACCGCACTTCTGGCAGCGGTAGCGAGGTTTGCTACGCACCTGCTCGCCAACCATGTCACGGAGCACCATCAGGCTCTCTTTGGCGCGCCCTTCTTCCGCATCATTGAGGTGGTAGTCCATCAGCTTGTGGAATACGCGCATCGTCGGGTGCCGCTGCAGCTGACGCGTAATGTAGACCTGCGCCGTGTCGCTGCCTTCGTGCTGCTCGACGACGTCAGAAAGCATCAGCTCCGCCGTCGCCCCGGTATTCTCTTCGACGCATCGACGCAGGAACGCCACCCATTCGTCCTGCTTGCCCAGCTGCTGATAGCAGGTTTGCAGCATCTCAAGAGTTTCACTGACCAGCTCTTTGTCCTGGTCAATGACCCGCAGTAGGCTTTCCACGGCTTTGGCAAACTCACCGTTAGCCATATACACGCGGCCCATCATGATGGAAATGCGCGCGCTGTTGCGATCCGCCGCGGCACCTTTTTTCAGCAGCGTCATGGCTTTATCCATGTCGTCACTGCCCATCTGCTGGAGGGCCAGCTCGCAGTAGAAGTGCGCAATCTCCACGCGCTGCTTATCTTTACCCAGCTTAACCAGACGCTCTGCCGTTTCAATGGCCTTCTGCCAGTCGCTGGTTGCCTGGTAAATCTGCAGGAGCTGCTGGAGTGCGCTGATGCGAAAATCGGTTTCATCCACCAGCTGTGAGAACATATCTTCCGCGCGGTCATACAGCCCCGCGGCCATGTAATCTCTGCCCAACTGCTGCACGGCGAGCAGCCGCTGATCGTAAGTCAACGACGCGCTTTCCATCAGCGTCTGGTGAATGCGAATGGCGCGGTCAACCTCGCCGCGCGAGCGGAAAAGGTTTCCCAGGGTGAGATGCGCCTCTACGGTTCCGGTGTCCTCTTTCAGCATGTCGAGGAACAGATCTACCGCTTTGTCCTGCTGATTGCTCAGCAGGAAGTTCACCCCCGCGACATAGTCACGGGAGAGACGATTGGCTTCATCCTGTTTTGTTTGTTGCGCACTTCTGCGGCCCATATACCAGCCATAGGCTGCGGCTACAGGCAAAAGCAGAAACAACAACTCCAGCATATTCGATTATTCCTTGACTACCGGCACACCAGAGCTTTCCGGAATGTCAGTCACGGGCGCAATTTGATGTTCAAGTCGTTTAATTTTACGTTCAGCGCGCACCAAAGAAACACGAACTTTAAGCCAG
>CAMKZP010000281.1 GCA_946477805.1 uncultured Enterobacter sp. | reverse complement strand
ATCTTCCTCGCGCACCGCACCCGGTTCGGCAACCAGGTGTACGCCATTGGCGGCAGCGCCACCTCGGCAAACCTGATGGGTATTTCCACCCGCAGTACCACCGTTCGCATCTACATGCTTTCCACGGGTCTGGCAACGCTTGCGGGGATCGTGTTCTCGGTTTACACCCAGGCAGGCTACGCGCTGGCGGGCGTAGGGGTGGAGCTGGATGCGATTGCCTCGGTGGTGATTGGCGGCACGCTGCTCAGCGGCGGTGTCGGAACGGTGCTGGGCACGCTGTTCGGCGTGGCGATCCAGGGGCTGATCCAGACCTATATTAACTTCGACGGCACCCTCAGCTCGTGGTGGACGAAGATCGCCATCGGTATTCTGCTGTTTATTTTTATTGCCCTGCAGCGCGGCCTGACGGTGCTCTGGGAGAACCGCCAGAGCTCGCCAGTGACACGCGTAAGTACGTCGGTAACAGAGCGATAACATGCTGAATGTCTAAAGGTTTTCCGGTAGCGGCCGATACCTTTCTTTTACGCCAAGAAATATCTCGCTACCGGAAATAACATCATGCTGAAAACGCTATCGATTCGTACCGGCTTGCTCTCTTTACTGGCCGTTATGACCCTTCTGCTGCTGATCGTCAGCGGCATGGGTATTTTTGCCCTCACGCAGAGTTCCTCTTCCCTCCAGCGCATCAACCACCTTCAGGGTGAGCAAATGGTGCAGCTTAATTCTGGCTATACGCTGATCCTGCGCGCGCGCAACGAGGCGGGCCAGGCCGTCCGAATGATGGAAATTGGCATGCTGGACGATGCCGCCAAATCGGTGAAAGCCATCAACCTGGAGGTCGCTCAGGCGCAGAAAACGCTGAAAGGGGTGATCGACGGCGGCGTGGCGGACGAGCAGGGGCAGAAACTGCTGGCGAACGTTGCCGCGAGCCTCTCCGCGTATAATCAGCAGGGGATCAACCCGATGCTGAAAGCCCTTAACGAGCAGAGCGCGGACGGCTATTACGACCTGCTGGAGAATAAGCTGATCCCGGTAGCGAAGCAGTTTGATAACGATATGCAGGCGTTTCAGGCGTGGAGCGAGGCGCGCGGCAAGGCGGAAGTGAGCGCCGTGCAGGCCAGTAAAACCCGAGTGCTGATCCTGATTATTGTGGCGGCGCTGCTGACGGCAGGCATTATCGTGCTCGCCTGGCTGGCGCTGCGCCACATGCTGCTTAAACCCCTTTCTGCCTCTATCTCCCAGCTGGAGCATGTGGCCGCGGGTGATTTAACCCACGCGCTGAACGCCCCGGCAAGCCAGGAGTTTAACCGCCTCAACGCCGCCATCGAAGAGATGCGCCAGTCCCTGATGGGATCGGTTCTGCGGGTGCGCGATGCCAGCGCGCAGATTGATACCGGCAGCCGCGAGCTGACGGCGGGGAATGTAAACCTTGCCCAGCGCACCGAATCTACGGCAACGTCGCTGGAGCAGACGGCGGCCAGCATGGAAGAGATCACCGCCACGGTGAAGCTGAACGCGGATAATGCCGGGCAGGCGCACCAGCTGGCGCAGTCGGTGTCCGATACCGCCGATCGCGGAAGCGAAATGGTCTGCTACGTGATTGAGAAAATGCGCGATATCTCCGGCAGCTCGGCGCGCATCGCCGACATCCTGAGCGTTATCGACGGCATTGCGTTCCAGACCAACATCCTGGCGCTCAACGCCTCGGTTGAAGCGGCGCGCGCGGGCGAGCAGGGGCGCGGGTTCGCGGTCGTCGCGGGCGAAGTGCGTAACCTGGCCAGCCGCAGCGCCGATGCCGCAAAAGAGATCCGCGCGCTTATCAGCGATTCGCAAACCCACGTCAATGAGGGGAGCGAGCTGGCGCAGCAGGCCGGTGAAACGATGGACGAGATTGCCACTGAGGTGCTGCGCATGACCAGGCTGATGCGCGAGATCGCCACCGCGTCTCAGGAACAGAGCCGCGGCATTGAGCAGGTCAATATCGCCGTCAACCAGATGGACGAGACCGCGCAGCAAAATGCGGCGCTGGTGCAGCAATCCTCCGCGGCAACGCGCTCGCTGGAGGAGCAGTCGCGCGAGCTGATGAACGCTATGGCGTCATTTAAGCTGACGGCTCAGGCTGCTGCATAATATGATTATTCTCCGGCACAAACTGTGCCGGGGAATTATTATCAGGTGCAGTCATCTCACCTATTTCATCGTGAATATCAGCGAGTAATAATTCCAGCGAACGGGTCAGCGCCAGGGCTTTTTCCGTTGGCTCAAGATATAACCCTTTACGGCAAAATAAGGGTTCAGCAAAGAGCTGGGTAAAGCGCTTCAATGCCAGACTAACCGCCGGGCGCGACATCTCCAGGCGAACGGACGCTTTCGCCATACTGCCGCAGCGAACCACTTCGATAAAAACGGGAATAAGATTTAAATCAATGCCGGTACTGGCACGGGAAAAGTTTTTCATCGCCGTTATACTCCGCGAAATATTTGTAAACTGTTACGGAAATAATGCAGGAGCGATGGTGGATATTAAAGCGCGTTTTTTATAAACACTTATACGGTAAAATATATAAATGAACAGGGGAGCCGGTCTGGCTCCCCTTGCGGGTCTGTTACGCGTCCGGGAATTCGCGGATCATGCGTTCAACGTCTTCAACCATGTGGTCGTTGCCCACGAAGAACGAACGGCGCTGGTGCAGGCTTTCCGGCACGATATCCAGAATACGCTCTTTACCGTCGCTTGCCTTGCCGCCCGCCTGCTCGGCGAGGAAGGCCATCGGGTTGCATTCATACAGCAGACGCAGCTTCCCTTCCGGGTGGCTGGCGGTGCTTGGATAGAGGTAGATACCGCCCTTCAGCAGGTTACGGTGGAAATCCGCCACCAGAGAGCCGATATAGCGCGAGGTGTACGGGCGCTGGGTGGCTTTATCTTCTTCCTGGCAGAATTTGATGTACTTCTTCACGCCGTTCGGGAATCGGATGTAGTTGCCTTCGTTGATGGAGTAGGTGTTGCCCTTCTCCGGGAAACGCATGCGTTCCTGGCTCAGGCAGAACACGCCCAGCGACGGGTCGTAGGTAAAGGCGTGGACGCCGCAGCCGGTGGTGTAAACCAGCATGGTCGAGGAGCCGTACACGACATATCCCGCCGCAACCTGCTGGCTGCCCGGCTGGAGGAAATCTTCCTCAGTAACCGGCGTGCCTACCGGCGTGACGCGGCGGTAGATAGAGAAAATGGTCCCAACAGAGACGTTCACATCGATGTTGGAGGAGCCATCGAGAGGGTCCATCAGAACAACGTATTTTGCGTGTTCACACCCTTCGAAAACGACGATTTCATCTTCTTCTTCAGAGGCGATACCCGCAACGATGTCGCGCGCGCGCAGTGCAGCTTTCAGTTTTTCATTGGCGAACAGGTCGAGTTTTTGCTGAACCTCACCCTGAACGTTTTCGGCACCGCTGGCACCCAGGATATCGACCAGACCGGCCTTGTTGATATCGCGGTGGATGATCTTAGCGCCCAGCTTTATTGCCGACAGCAAAGCAGTGAGCTCACCCGTAGCATGAGAAAACTCGTGCTGCTTTTCGACAATAAATTCACCTAACGTTTTCATAACACTTTCCCTGCATCTTATGTTGAGTAAAGCGGTTGATGTCCAACAATCTTAACAAACATTCAAATATTAGCGCAGAGGTGAATCGCGCCAGCAGGATACGGAATTTCCTGAAATGCGTTTCACACCCGCAGACATGTGAGTAAAATGTGCGCCACATTGAAGAAGGATAGTGACGTATGCGCATTCATATATTGGGGATTTGTGGCACTTTCATGGGCGGGCTGGCAATGCTGGCGCGCTCGCTGGGCCATGAAGTGACAGGTTCGGACGCCAATGTGTATCCGCCGATGAGCACGCTTCTGGAGAAGCAGGGGATTTCTCTGATCCAGGGATATGACGCCAGCCAGCTGGATCCACAGCCGGACCTGGTGATCATCGGTAACGCCATGACCCGCGGTAACCCGTGCGTTGAGGCGGTGCTGGAACGCAATATTCCGTTCATGTCTGGCCCACAGTGGCTGCATGATTTCGTCCTGCGCGACCGCTGGGTCGTCGCCGTTGCGGGTACGCACGGTAAAACCACCACCGCCGGGATGGCGACCTGGATCCTCGAAGCCTGCGGCTACAGGCCGGGCTTCGTTATCGGCGGCGTACCGGGGAACTTCGATGTTTCCGCACGCCTGGGCGACAGCCCGTTCTTCGTGATTGAAGCCGATGAGTACGACTGCGCGTTCTTCGACAAGCGCTCTAAGTTCGTGCATTACTGCCCGCGCACGCTGATCCTCAACAACCTTGAGTTCGATCATGCGGACATTTTTGACGATCTGAAAGCCATTCAGAAGCAGTTCCATCACCTGGTGCGCATCGTTCCGGGGCAGGGGCGCATTATCCTGCCGGAGAACGACATTAACCTGAAGCAGACCATGGCGATGGGCTGCTGGAGCGAACAGGAGCTGGTGGGCGAGCAGGGACACTGGCAGGCGAAAAAGCTCAACGCGGACGCCTCCGAGTGGGAAGTGCTGCTCGACGGCGAAAAAGTGGGTGAGGTGAAGTGGGGCCTGGTGGGCGAGCACAACATGCATAACGGGCTGATGGCGATTGCCGCGGCGCGTCATGTGGGCGTATTGCCTGCCGATGCGGCCAACGCGCTGGGGTCGTTTATTAACGCCCGTCGTCGTCTGGAGCTGCGCGGTGAAGCCTATGGCGTAACGGTGTATGACGATTTCGCGCACCACCCGACGGCCATTCTGGCGACGCTTGCCGCGCTGCGTGGCAAAGTCGGCGGGACCGCGCGCATTCTCGCAGTGCTTGAGCCGCGTTCGAACACCATGAAAATGGGCATCTGCAAGGACGATCTCGCGCCATCTTTAGGACGGGCCGATGAAGTGTTCCTTCTGCAGCCGCAGCACATTCCGTGGCAGGTCGCCGAAGTGGCCGATGCCTGTATCCAGCCCGCGCACTGGAGTGCGGACGTAGATGCCCTGGCGGATATGGTGGTGAAAACCGCACAGCCTGGCGATCACATTCTGGTGATGAGCAACGGCGGGTTTGGTGGGATCCATCAGAAGCTGCTGGACGGTCTGGCGAAGAAAGCGGCAGCGGCAGCAGAGTAAGCCCCTCACCCCGGCGTGGAGAGGGGGTTAAATTGCCCTCTCCCCTCTGGGGTGTACAGTCCGGGGACATCATGAACACTTGTTCGGGGACATGGTAGACAC
>CAMKZP010000280.1 GCA_946477805.1 uncultured Enterobacter sp. | reverse complement strand
GTGGGTGACCGGGCTGCTGTGGTCAGAGCAAACCAATCGTCTGTATGCCGCCAACGGCGGCGGTGAGATCCTGGCGATCAATCCGCACGGCAACAAAATCGAAAAACGCTGGAAGCCGCTGGGCGACAAGCCTGCGCTGCTGCTGAACATGGCAGAAGACAAGGCGACCGGGCGTCTGTTCGTTACCGATAACTCTAAAGCCAAAACTACCCTGGTGCTGAATATTCACACCGGTGAGGTGATAAAACAGCTCGACGTCGGCGATTCGCTGGCGGTGAAATTCAATGCCAAACGCAACGAGCTGTACATCACCCAGCGCGAAAGCGGAAAACTGCTGCGCCTGGATGCCACTACCTATGCCGTGAAGCAAACCTGGGATCTGCCGCCGAACCCGAACAGCCTGCTGCTGTCGGCTGATGGCCAAACGCTCTTCGTCACCGTTAAGCAGGCTTTCAATAAAGATCACTCCACTAACGGGCCGGACAGCGTCGTTCGCATTGCACTTAACTAAATTTTAAGGCCCGGCGACGGGCCATTTTTGCGCGCATTTTTCATGAGTGACTTATGAATAACACCAGAATGAACAAAACCCTGCTGGCGCTCGCCGTCGGCGCGGTTACGCACTCCGCCATCGCGGCGGACCCTAAAAAAGAGGACACCATCGTTGTCCAGTCATCCCCCGCCAGCGATTTCAAACCCGGCGGCGACCAGCTGGTTCCGGCCTTTCTCGACGGCCAGGTGGCGAACGGCGGCCGCATGGGAATGCTCGGTCAGCAGAGCGCAATGGACGTACCGTTCAATATCATCAGCTACACCTCAAAGCTGGTGGAGGATCAGCAGGCGAAAACCATTGCTGACGTCGTCGCTAACGATGCGGGCGTGCAGAACGTTCAGGGTTACGGCAACAGCGCGGAAAGTTTCCGCATTCGCGGCCTGAAGTTTGACGGCGACGACATGACCTTTGGCGGCCTGTCCGGGGTGCTGCCGCGTCAGGTGGTGGACGCGCAGATGGTTGACCGCATTGAGATCTTCAAAGGCGCAAACGCCCTGATGAACGGCGCGGCAAGCTCCGGCGTAGGCGGGATGATCAACCTTGAGCCAAAACATGCGGGTGAAGCACCGCAGGCGAAGGTGGGGGTGGATTACACCTCCGATTCACAGTTTGGCACCACGCTGGATGCGGGCCGCCGCTTCGGCGACAGCGACCAGTTTGGCGCGCGCGTAAACCTCGTCCACCGTGAAGGGGAGGCGGCAGTCGCTAACGATCGGCGACGCACCACGCTGCTCTCTACCGGGCTGGATTACAAAGGCGACAACTTCCGTACCTCGCTTGACGTGGGCTACCAGAAGAAAACCTTCCACGGCAGCGAAACCGGGGTCAATATTTCCGCCGTCGATTTCATCCCAACGCCGCCAAAAAACGATCGTAACTACTCCCAGAAGTGGGCCTACAGCAATATCGAAAATGAGTTCGGCATGTGGCGCAGCGAATACGATATCACCGACAGCTGGACGGCCTACACCGGCCTTGGGGCTCAGCACGCCCATGAGGAAGGGTTATACAGCGGCGCCAAGCTGTGGAAAAAAGACGGCACGGCAACGGCGACGCGGCTGGACACCAACCGCCTGAGCGACTCCGTCAGCGGCATGGCCGGTATTCGCGGCAGCTTTGATACGGGCTTCGTGTCGCACAAGGTGAACGTCGGCTACTCGGCGATGACGAAGAACGAAAAAATCGCGTGGAAAATGTCGGCGGCGGCGGATAACCCCTATACCAACATCTACCACAACACCGGCGTCAACGCGCCGGACAGCACCAACTTTAACGGCTCTGGCGGAAACTACAGCGACCCACTCACCAGCGGGCGCACCCGCACGCAGGGCTGGCTGCTGAGCGATACGCTGGGCGTGCTGGACGACAGGCTGCTGTTTACCGCTGGCGCGCGCCATCAGAAAGTGGTGATTCGCGGCTACAACAAAATCACCGGTGTGGAAAATGAGGCCGACAGCTTCGACGGCAGCCGCTGGATGCCAACCTATGGCGTGGTCTACAAGGTGCTGGATGACGTCTCGTTGTACGC
Source organism: uncultured Enterobacter sp. (assembly GCA_946477805.1). Classification (GTDB taxonomy): domain Bacteria; phylum Pseudomonadota; class Gammaproteobacteria; order Enterobacterales; family Enterobacteriaceae; genus Enterobacter. The sequence goes on along the minus strand of CAMKZP010000280.1, from coordinate 3,186 downwards.
CAACCACACCGAAGCGCTGCAGCCGGGCAAAACCGCGCCTGACACCGCGACCAACTACGGTCAAAGTACCGGTATCGTTCACTCTAAACAGAATGAAGTGGGCGTGAAGGCGGACTTCGGCCGCGTGGGCGGCTCCCTGGCGCTGTTTGAAATCAAAATGCCATCGGCCATTCTCGACAGCGTGACCAAACACTACGGCCTGGATGCGGAGCAACGTAACCGCGGCGTGGAGCTGAACGTCTTCGGCGAGCCGATGCTCGGCATGCGTCTGAACGCCAGCGCCACCTGGCTGCAGGCGGAGCTGACCAAAACCAATAACAGCCTGAACCAGGGTAATGATGCGATCGGTATTCCAAACTTTTACGCCGTGCTGGGCGCGGAGTATGACATCAAGCCGATTGACGGCCTGACCGCCACCGCCCGCGTGAACCACTCCGGCACGCAGTATGCCGATCTTGCAAACACCAAAAAGCTGGACAGCTACACCACGCTGGATCTGGGGATGCGCTATCGCTTCGCGGTGAACCACAATGAAAACCAGATGACCCTTCGTGCGGGCATCGACAACGTAACGAATGAAAACTACTGGGCAAGCGTAGACGACTCCGGTACCTACCTGACTCAGGGCGAACCGCGCACCTTCAAGGTGTCGGTTGGCTACGAGTTCTAAGCGTTCCACCCTCGTTATCCGGGGCACGGATGCCCCAATCCCTTGCTACCACCGGCATGAAGTGTTAAAACGTGCCCCTTCTAAAAAAGAGACAGGGGTAGGACGTGAAAGACGCGTCATCCGCTTCAGCCAACGGTAGCGCTGAAGCCTCGTCGGAGCAGAATCCGACGCTGCAACGTGGTTTGCAAAATCGACATATTCAGCTTATTGCCCTCGGCGGCGCTATTGGTACCGGGCTGTTCCTCGGCATCGGCCCTGCTATTCAGATGGCGGGCCCCGCGGTGCTGCTGGGTTACGCTATCGCCGGGGTCATCGCCTTCCTGATCATGCGCCAGCTCGGCGAGATGGTCGTTGAAGAGCCGGTATCCGGCTCCTTCGCGCACTTTGCCTATAAATACTGGGGCCCGTTTGCGGGCTTCCTCTCCGGCTGGAACTACTGGGTGATGTTCGTGCTGGTGGGGATGGCGGAGCTGACCGCCGCAGGCATCTATATGCAGTACTGGCTGCCGGACGTCCCGACGTGGATCTGGGCGGCGGCCTTCTTCATCATTATCAACGCCGTCAATCTGGTCAACGTGCGCCTGTATGGCGAAACCGAGTTCTGGTTTGCGCTGATCAAGGTGCTGGCGATTATCGGCATGATCGGCTTTGGCCTGTGGCTGCTGTTCTCCGGCCACGGCGGCGAGCGCGCGACGCTCGACAACCTGTGGCAGCACGGTGGTTTTCTGGCGACCGGCTGGAAAGGGCTGATCCTCTCCCTGGCGGTGATCATGTTCTCCTTCGGCGGGCTGGAGCTGATCGGCATTACCGCCGCGGAAGCGCGCGACCCGCACAAAAGCATTCCGAAGGCGGTCAACCAGGTGGTGTACCGTATCCTGCTGTTCTACATCGGTTCGCTGGTGGTGCTGCTGGCACTCTACCCGTGGGTGGAGGTGAAATCAGACAGCAGCCCGTTCGTGATGATTTTCCACGATATGAACAGCAACCTGGTGGCCTCGGCGCTGAACTTTGTCATCCTGGTGGCGTCTCTGTCCGTCTATAACAGCGGCGTTTACTCCAACAGCCGCATGCTGTTTGGCCTCTCCGTGCAGGGCAACGCGCCGAAGTTTTTAACCCGCGTCAGCCGTCGCGGCGTGCCGGTGAATTCGCTGCTGCTCTCCGGTGGGATCACGTCGCTGGTGGTGCTGATTAACTACCTGCTGCCGAAAGAGGCCTTTGGCCTGCTGATGGCGCTGGTTGTCGCCACGCTGCTGCTGAACTGGATAATGATCTGCCTGGCGCACCTGCGCTTTCGCGCGGCGATGCGCCGCAAGGGGCGCGAGACGCAGTTTAAAGCGCTGCTCTATCCGGCCGGGAACTACCTTTGTATCGCCTTCCTGGCGCTTATCCTGGTGCTGATGTGCACCATGGATGATATGCGGCTCTCCGCGATGCTGCTGCCGGTGTGGGTGGTGTTCCTGTATATCGCCTTTAAGCTCTCACGTAAAAAATAGCACGCTTTCTCCCTCTCCCTGTGGGGGAGGGCCGCACGCTTTTCTCCCTCTCCCCTTGGGAGAGGGCCGGGGTGAGGGCAACAGACCGCACCTGAACTTACGCCCGGTGGCGCTGCGCTTACCGGGCCTACAAAATACCGCTCCACTCCCATTTCATCTTTATCGTGACCCCCCTCCCAATTCCGTTTTGATCCACAGGATCTTTATTTTGTAATCGATTACTTTTTATGTGAACCGTTTTGTAATCGATTACTTTTCTCTGGGTGAGGCTGATCATGGTGTCAACAACTGAAAGTAGTGGAAAGGCGATAGCCCAGCACCGGATGCTGGTTCCGCGTCTGTCGCTGATGATGTTTCTGCAGTTTTTTATCTGGGGCAGCTGGTCGGTCACGCTCGGCCTGGTGATGACCCAGCACAACATGTCATTGCTGATTGGCGATGCATTTTCCGCCGGGCCAATCGCCTCTATTCTTTCGCCGTTCGTGCTCGGTATGCTGGTGGACCGCTTCTTCGCCTCGCAGAAGGTGATGGCGGTGATGCACCTCGCGGGCGCGGCGATCCTGTGGTTCGTGCCCGGGGCGCTCGTGGCTGAAAACGGCGCGCTGCTGATCGGCCTGCTGTTTGGCTACACGCTCTGCTATATGCCGACGCTGGCGCTGACCAACAACATCGCGTTTCACAGCCTGGCAAACGTGGATAAAACCTTCCCGGTGGTGCGCGTGTTCGGCACCATCGGCTGGATTGTCGCGGGCATTCTCATCGGCGTCACCGGCGTGGCGTCCAGCGTCATAATCTTCCAGGTGGCGGCGGCCAGCTCCGTGCTGCTGGCACTCTATAGCCTGACGCTGCCGCATACCCCCGCACCGGCAAAAGGGCTGCCGGTCAAGGTGCGCGATCTCCTCTGCGCGGATGCCTTCGCGCTGCTCAAAACGCGCCACTTCCTGGTCTTCTCCGTCTGCGCGATGCTGATCTCCGTTCCGCTGGGCACTTACTATGCCTACACCTGTCTCTTATACACATCTC
>CAMKZP010000279.1 GCA_946477805.1 uncultured Enterobacter sp. | reverse complement strand
ATGGAAAGCTGCAGAGGGGAAGCGGCGGGCTGGCCGGGCATCTGGGCCACACGCTGGCCGATCCCGCCGGGCCGATGTGTGGATGCGGGAGAAAAGGGTGCGTTGAGGCCATTGCCTCCGGGCGCGGCATCGCCGCGCAGGCGCAGGGCGAACTGGCCGGGCTTGATGCCAAAGCGATATTCACCCGAGCCGCGCAGGGTGACGCGCGGGCACGCCAGCTGGTGGTGCATTCGGCGCAGACGCTGGCGCGCCTGATTGCCAATGTCAAAGCCGTCACCGACTGCCAGACGGTCGTGGTCGGCGGCAGCGTGGGGCTGGCAGAAGGCTATTTGCCTCTGGTGAAAGCCTGTTTATTGCAGGAGCCAGAGGTGTATCAGGTTGCGCTTCGGTCGGCGCATTACCGTCACGATGCCGGGCTATTGGGCGCGGCGCTGTTAGCACAAGGAGACGCAGTATGATGTTGGGAGAGCTGCAGACGCTGCCTTTATCAGGCTTGCCCGCAGTGATGGGGGACGCCCTCACGCTGGTGGTTGCCGCCCGGGCGCAGGAAAAAGCGCCTGGCCATTATGCGCTGCAGGGGGACGACGTTTTTATGAGCGTCATGCAGTTTGCCACGCAAGGGCCGGAGCAGAAGAAGGCCGAACTGCACGCGCAGTATATTGATATCCAGCTGCTGTTAGCCGGAGAAGAGCGCATTTTCTTTGGGGTTGCGGGTTCCGCGCGTGACTGCGAGGTACTGCACAGCGCTGAGGATTATCAGCTGTGCGGCCGAATCGACGGCGAACAGTCCGTGGTGTTGAAGGCGGGGATGTTTGCGATCTTTATGCCGGGAGAACCGCACAAGCCGGGCTGTATTGTTGAGTCGGGGGGAGAGATTAAAAAGGTGGTTGTGAAGCTCCGCGCCAGCCTGCTAAGCGCATAAAAAAGCCGGATGGCATTGCCATCCGGCTTTTTTAATATTCGGAAAATGAGCTCACTGCATAATTTATATAGCCTACAAATCACTACCTTTCCATTTATTTCCCTCATGAATGTTTAATGTTTAAAATCAATGTTTTAGGTTTGCTTTCTTGCGGGTGAGATCACGGTAGTATTCAAAATATTCAGCATAAAATTCGTGCTTTATTGTTGGATGAATGCCTCAAAAGGAATTGATGATGACCGGAAAACCCGCCGCCCGGCAGGGCGACATGACTGCAGTTGGCGGCCCCATTGTGCAGGGCAGCATCGGAGTGATGATTGGTGCGCCGACGGGTGTGGCCTGCTCGGTCTGTCCTGGAGGGGTCACCTACGGCAGCCCGGTCAATCCGCTCCTCGGCGCCAAAGTGCTCCCTGGCGAAACCGACCTCGCCCTGTCCGCACCGCTGCCGTTCGTCCTCTCCCGCGCCTACAGCAGCTATCGCACGAAAACCCCTGCGCCAGACGGTCTATTTGGCCCGGGCTGGAAAACACTTTGTGATATCCATCTGCAACTTCGTGATAACGAACTGATTCTCAATGACAGCGGCGGGCGCAGCATTTACTTTGACCCGCTCCTGCCGGGTGAACTGGCATTCAGCCGCACAGAGTTCTTCTGGTTGGCGCGCGGCGGCGTTCTGAACCTGAATGAAATTCATCCTCTAAATCGTCTCTGGCAGGCCCTGCCGGAGGCTGTTCGTCTCAGCCCGCATGTTTATCTGGCGACAAACAGCCTGCAGGGGCCCTGGTGGCTGCTCGGCTGGGCGGAGCGTGTGCCTTCCGTGGATGAAGTACTACCCGCGCCGCTGCCGCCGTACGCTGTTTTAACCGGACTGACGGACCGTTTTGGCCGGACCCTGACGTTTCATCGCGCCCCGTCCGGGGAGTTTGCCGGGGCGGTGAGCGGGGTGACAGACGGTGCAGGTCGCCGCTTCAGTTTTGGACTGACTACCACAACATCCGGTATTCGCCTTTCTGACGTCTGGCTGACACATGACCCGCTGTATCCGCAGAATCTGCCCGCCGCGCCGCTCGCACATTATGACTATTCCCCGCGCGGTGAACTGGCTGCAGTATATGACCGCAGCGGCACACAGGTGCGCTCGTTTACGTACGATGAGAAAATCCCGGGTCGGATGGTAGCTCACCAGTATGCAGGCCGACCGCAGACCACTTACCGCTACGATTCCACCGGTCGCGTCACGGAACAACACAACCCCGGTGGCCTGAGCTACCGCTACCAGTATGAAAAGCATTATATGATCATCACCGACAGCCTGAACCGCCGTGAGGTGCTGCATACTGAAGGTGAAGGCGGTATGAAACGAGTAATGAAGAAAGAGCTTGCGGATGGGAGCGCTATCCTCAATGAATTCGACAACGCGGGTCGGCTGGTGGCGCAGACCGATGCGGCGGGCCGTAGGACGGAATACCGCCTGCATCCCGGCTCCGGTCTGTTGGCCGCCATAGTCGCGCCTGACGGCAGGCTAACGGAATTTTACTACAACAGCCAGCGCCAGTTGGTGGCCACCGTCTATCCGGACGGGTTGAAAAGCCGGCAGGAGTATGACTCCGCAGGCAGGCTAACCGCCAGTACCTCACGCGAGGGCAATGTCACCCGCCATGAATATGATGACGCGCACAGCGCGTACCCGTCGGCCAGTGAAGATCCGACGGGGAGTCGCCGGCAGATGGTCTGGAATCGTTATGGCCAACTCGTCATCCACACCGACTGCTCAGGGTACGAGACCCGTTACGAATACGACCGATTCGGCCAGCTAACTGCCGTCCATCACGAGGAAGGCCTCAGCCAGTTCCAGGAGTACGATGCGCGCGGCAGGTTGGCTACACAGACGGACGCCTGCGGGCATCAGACTCGCTATGAATACTGCGCGGCAGGCTACCTGACGGCGGTGATATCCCCGGACGGGAGCCGCAGTGAAACCGGCTACGACGTCGCAGGAAACATCACATTCGTGACACAGGGTAGTCTCATCCGCCGGATGGAATACGATGACGCTGGTCGCGCCACCACCCTTATCAACGAGAACGGTAGCCGCATGGCCTTTACTTACGATAAGTTGGACCGCCTGACGCAGGAGACTGGTTTTGACGGGCGGACAAAACGGTATCACTACGGCCTGTCCGGTCTGCTTATCCGCAGTGAAGACGAAGGTCTGGTCACGGACTGGCAGTACGACGACGCAGACCGACTGCTCAGCCGTACCGTGAACGGGGAGCTGGCGGAAGAATGGCGTTACGACACGCGCGGCTGGCTGGCGGAAATTAGCCACCTTAGCGGTGGTCACCGCGCTGGGGTCAACTACGAATACAGCCATGAAGGCCACCTAACCACTGTCCGACAGACGGTGCACTGCCCCGAAACCAGCGCTCTGCTGTGGCAGCACACCACCGGGTACGACTACCGTGACGGTCTCGTGAAACGGATAAAGCACGACCAGCTCCCGCCGGTGGAATGGTTGACTTACGGCTCCGGTTATCTGGCCGGGATGAAATTCGGCGACACGCCGCTTATCGAGTTCACCCGCGACCGCCTGCATCGGGAAATGCAGCGCAGCTTTGGTGAATATGACCTGACCACCAATTTCTCACCTGACGGCCGATTACTGAGCTATTACCTGAAGCAGCCCGCGTTTAACCGGGACTACGGCTGGAATGCGGACGGGCAACTTATCCACATCAGCGGACCTCACAACCAGCGTGATTACGGGTATGAAAACGGACGGCTGTTCAGTACCACTTATCACGACTATACGCAATGGACTCCGACCGACCCGGCGGGCAACCGGATTACGTCAATCAAAGGGTTCCCGGAAATCTGGCGGGATAACCGCATCGCCGAAGACGCGGAGCATTTATACCATTACGACGCCCACGGCAGACTCACCGAAAAGAACGAGCGGAGGACCCATCAGGACGGCAGCATCACCCATCACTACGTGTACGATAATCAGCACCGGCTCACGCAGTATCGAAAAATGCAGAATGACCACCTGCTGACCGAAAGCCGTTATACCTATGACCCGTTGGGCCGCCGCATCCGCAAGCAGGTCTGGCACGGTGAGGCGTATGAGGGGGGATGGTGGGTCCCACCTGAACCTGCCGAATCTGTATGGTACGGCTGGGATGGCGACCGTCTGACCCCCTCGCAGACGGACGTGACCCGTCTCCAGACAGTGTATCAATATGGCACCTTCACACCGCTGATGCGCATCGAAACGGGGACGAGTGAGCTGATAAAAGCTGTCCGCCGCACGTTGGCAGAAAAACTCCAGCAGGATGCGGGGATGGTGTTTGCGCCGGAGCTGGTGACGATGCTAGATGACCTCGAACAGGAACTGAAACATAACCAAATAAGCGAACAGAACCTGCAGTGGCTGACGCAGTACGGCCTGACGCCGGAGCGTCTGAAAACTCAGATGGAGCCGGAATATATTCCGGTGAGGAAAATCCACCTGTACCACTGCGATCACCGGGGGCTGCCGATCGCGCTGATTGATTCAGTCGGACACACTGTATGGCAGGCAGAATTTGACGAATGGGGTAATCTGCTGCGGGAAGACAACCCAAACAACCTGCAACAGCACATCCGCCTACCGGGGCAGCAGTTTGATGCAGAAACGGGGATGTACTACAACCGCCACCGTTATTACGACCCGCAGCAGGGACGGTATATCACGCAGGATCCGTTAGGGCTACGAGGTAATTGGAATCTATATATGTATACTAGCAATCCTATTCAGCAAATAGATCCTTTAGGTTTGTACAACTTATACCAATTGATATACGACGTATGGCATGATGATTCGTATGGCACTTCATCTATTGATATCACCGCTAGTGGGGATTTAATATCATTAGGGGGGCATGCTGGCATTGGTGTCGCATTTGCCAAACAGAAAAGTGAATTATTATCTGACGTTTGTATCTATGCTACTGCATGCGGACATGCTGGGGTTGGTGGAGGATTAAGTGCGGCAATTACGTATTCAGAGTCCCGATCTTTGCCTGCCTCAGGAGTCAGTAATTCCGCTGGTGTGACGATCGGAGGGGGATTGGCGGGACATGTTGCTTATACAAACGTTATTGATATAGATAATCCTATGTTGTCGTCTGAATCTTTAGGTGTCGGAGTTGGAGTTGATGTTTCAGCCATGGCTCTTGCTTGTAAAGTATGGCAGGAATGCCTGGTAAACTAATATGAAAAAGTTAATGAAATGCGTGATTCTGATACTATTATTAAGTGGTTGCTCTCCCATTGATACAGACCCAGCCATAAAAGCTGTGAATGTATT
>CAMKZP010000278.1 GCA_946477805.1 uncultured Enterobacter sp. | reverse complement strand
CAAAAATCAGCGTATGGTTCGCCACGCCCGCCACGGCGCGCGACTGCAGCGTGGAGGTGCCTATCTCTTCAAACGAAAGCATGCGGAACACCTCGCCAAACCCCTCCACTTCGCGGTCGAACAGCGGGAGCAGCGCTTCGGGCGCCTGATCGCCTGGGGTAAACCCTGTGCCGCCGGTGATCAATACCACCTGCACCTCATCTCTGGCGATCCAGTGAGACACCTGCGCGCGTATGGCGTAGCGGTTCTCTTTGACGATGGCTTTATCAACAACCTTGTGCCCGGCCTCGTGGGCCGCATCGCGCAGCCAGTGGCCGGAGGTATCATCTTCTTCACCCCGGCGGTCGGAAACGGTAAGAATAGCAATGCGTGTCGGGATAAATTCTGCGCTTACCTGACTCATCTTCTGGTTCCTTCTTAAGACGGTTTACCCGCCAATGTATGACAGGTTCTGAGTAATTCCGGTGTTGCCCTGATGCAGGAAGTGGGTCTGTTTTTTATGCGTCAGCGCTTCGGAAATGCGCGCTTCTAGCGCGTCCTGCTGGGCGTCTTCTTCGAGCAAATCGCGAAGATCTACGCCACCGTCCCCAAACAGGCAGAGGTGCAGTTTACCGATGGAGGAGACGCGCAGGCGGTTGCAGCTGGCGCAGAAGTCTTTCTCATAGGGCATGATAAGCCCAATTTCCCCTTCGTAATCCGGGTGACAAAAGACCTGTGCCGGGCCGTCGCTGCGCTGGCGAATTTGATGGATCCAGCCGCGCCTGAGCAGCGCGTCGCGCAGCACCATGCCGGAGATGTGATGGCGGCGGAACAGCTCGCTGCCCTCGCCGGTTTCCATCAGCTCAATAAAACGCAGCTGAATGCGGCGGGGTTTGATCCACGCCAGGAAGGTGTCCAGCTGATGATGGTTCACGTCACGCATCAGCACCGTATTCACTTTGACCTTGTCAAAGCCAGCGCTAAACGCCGCGTCGATGCCGTCCATCACCTGCCGGAACTTGTCCTGGCCGGTAATGGCGTGGAACTGACGCGCGTCGAGGCTATCCACGCTGACGTTTATCGCGGTCAGTCCCGCATCGCGCCAGCTCGCCACGTCGCGGGCCATACGGTATCCATTGGTGGTGACAGCAATCTGGCGGATGCGCTCATTTTCACGCACGCCGGCAATGATGTCCGGGAAATCCCGGCGCAACGAGGGTTCGCCGCCGGTCAGGCGCACTTTTTCCGTGCCGAGCGCGGAGAATGCGCGCGTTACGCGGCGCACTTCATCGACGGAGAGAAAGCCGTTGTTGGTGACCTTACCCGGCTTGTAGCCATCGGGCAGGCAGTAGGTGCAACGGAAGTTGCACACGTCGGTAATCGACAGACGTAAGTAAAAAAACTTACGCGCGAATGCATCAGTAAGTTGTGAAGCCATGTACACCTTTCCAGATACGGGAGGCACAGTCATTTCTTTCTGTACCCTGGTGGCAAATCCGCCACGGCCAGGGCGCCATATCGTTCGACACAGGCGCCAGGGCTAGAGTGTATGTTTTCAAATTTGAAAACGTGGTTAGGGCGATAGTAGCGCGTAAATCATCACTTCGCCATTCTCGCCTTACGCTATATATTTATGTATATAGCGGCTTGATCGTGCATTTTCATTACAGAATACCTAAAAGCCGGACTTTCGCATTGATATACGTCATTTTGCACTGGCTGAGCCATCGTCTTTTAGGGGTAGTTAGGTTACTGTTACGCAGATCGAATGAGATAAGGAATGTGTATGCGCAATCGCACTTTTGCGGATCTTGACCGTGTTGTCGCTCTTGGCGGCGGCCACGGCCTGGGACGGGTAATGTCCTCGTTATCCTCCCTTGGATCCCGGTTAACAGGGATCGTCACTACCACGGATAATGGAGGCTCAACGGGGCGGATCCGCCGCGCCGAAGGCGGGATTGCCTGGGGCGATATGCGCAACTGTCTTAACCAGTTAATTACCGAGCCCAGCGTGGCTTCCGCGATGTTTGAGTACCGTTTCGGCGGAAACGGCGAGCTTTCGGGGCATAACCTCGGAAACCTGATGTTAAAGGCGCTGGATCACCTGAGCGTACGGCCTCTTGAGGCCATCAATTTAATCCGTAACCTGCTTAAAGTGGACGCGTTCCTGATCCCGATGTCCGAACATCCGGTCGATTTGATGGCAATCGATGCGGAAGGCCACGAAGTGTACGGCGAGGTAAATATTGACCAGCTCACCGTAGCGCCGAAAGAGCTGATGACCTACCCAAGCGTAGCCGCCACGCGCGAGGCGGTTGAAGCCATCAGCGAAGCGGATTTGATCCTGATCGGCCCGGGCAGTTTTTACACCAGCCTGATGCCGATTATTCTGGTGAAAGAGCTGGCGCAGGCGCTGCGCAGGACGCCAGCGCCGATGGTCTACATCGGCAATCTGGGGCGTGAACTGAGCCCGGCGGCGGCAAGCCTGTCGCTGGCGGATAAACTGAATCTGATGGAGCAGTACGTCGGTAAGAAAATTATCGATGGTGTCGTGGTTGGGCCGAACGTGGATGTGTCCGGCATCGGCGATCGGGTGGTGGTGCAGGAGCCGCTGGAAGCCAGCGACATCAAGTATCGCCACGACTGCCACCTGCTGCGCGAGGCACTGGAGAAGGCGATTCAGGCGTTGGGTTAGATGCGTTTCGTGCGGCCTGCTGCCCTCTCCCACGGGGAGAGGGTAAAAAGCCCCAGCGCGCTAAATTAACTCACGATGCCGCAATAAACAGATCCCGCAGCTGGTGAAGCTGGTCGCGGATCTGCGCCGCCTCTTCGAACTCCAGGTTCTGCGCATGCTGCATCATCTGCCCTTCCAGCTCGTGAATTTTCTGCTGCAGCGCTTTCGGCGTCAGCACAACGGTATCTTCTTCCACCACTGAACGCGCCTTGCCGCGGCCCTTCGTTTTGGTTTTGGCAATGTTCTGACCCAGCGCCAGAATATCCACCACCTTCTTGTTCAGCCCCTGCGGCGTAATACCGTGCTCTTCGTTGTAGCGCTGCTGTTTCTCACGTCGACGCTCGGTTTCGCCAATCGCTTTCGCCATCGACGGGGTGATCTTGTCGCCGTACAGAATCGCTTTACCGTTGACGTTACGCGCGGCGCGGCCAATGGTCTGGATCAGCGAACGCTCAGAACGCAGGAAGCCCTCTTTGTCGGCGTCAAGAATCGCCACCAGCGACACTTCCGGCATATCCAGCCCTTCTCGCAGGAGGTTGATCCCCACCAGCACGTCGAACTCGCCAAGGCGCAGGTCGCGGATGATCTCCATACGCTCTACGGTATCGATATCCGAGTGCAGATACCGCACCTTCTCGCCGTGTTCTTCGAGGTACTCCGTCAGGTCTTCCGCCATGCGTTTGGTCAGCGTCGTGACCAGCACGCGCTCGTTGATGGCCGCGCGGGCGCGAATTTCAGAGAGCAGATCGTCCACCTGCGTGGCCACAGGGCGCACCTCGATGATGGGGTCAAGCAGCCCGGTCGGACGCACCACCTGATCAACCACATCCTCACCGGATTTCTCCAGCTCATAGTTGCCAGGCGTTGCCGACACGTAGATGGTCTGCGGCGCGAGGGCCTCAAACTCTTCAAACTTCATCGGGCGGTTATCCAGCGCCGACGGCAGGCGGAAGCCGTACTCCACCAGCGTCTCTTTACGCGCGCGGTCACCGCGGTACATCCCGCCGATCTGCGGGATCGTGACGTGAGATTCGTCGATCACCAGCAGGCCGTCCGCAGGAAGGTAGTCAAACAGGGTTGGCGGTGCTTCGCCCGGCCCGCGCCCGGAGAGGTAGCGCGAGTAGTTTTCGATGCCGGAGCAGTAGCCCAGCTCGTTCATCATCTCGAGGTCGAACTGGGTACGCTGGCTCAGGCGCTGCTCTTCAAGCAGCTTGTTGTTCGCCAGAAGCACCTTACGGCGATCGGCCAGCTCGACTTTGATATCTTCCATCGCCTGCACGATACGCTCGCGCGGCGTCACGTAGTGAGTCTTAGGGTAGACGGTAAAGCGCTGGATCACCGACTCAACGTGCCCGGTCAGCGGATCGAACAGCGACAGCCGTTCCACCTCTTCGTCAAACAGCTCAACGCGCAGCGCCATATCGTCCGATTCCGCCGGGAAGATGTCGATCACCTCGCCGCGCACGCGGAAGGTACCGCGCTGGAACGCCTGATCGTTACGGGCATACTGCAGCTCCGCCAGACGACGAACGATGGCGCGCTGGTCGATGATCATCCCCTGCGTCAGGTGCAGCATCATCTTGAGATAGAGATCCGGATCGCCCAGGCCGTAGATGGCGGATACCGACGCCACAACGACAACATCACGCCGCTCCAGCAGCGCCTTGGTCGCCGACAGACGCATCTGCTCGATATGTTCGTTCACCGAGGCATCCTTCTCGATGAAGGTGTCTGAGCTTGGGACGTAGGCCTCAGGCTGGTAGTAATCGTAGTAGGAGACGAAATACTCCACCGCGTTCTCCGGGAAAAACTCCTTCATCTCACCGTAGAGCTGTGCCGCGAGGGTTTTGTTCGGCGCAAGCACCATCGTGGGGCGCTGCAAATCCGCAATGACGTTGGCGACGGTAAAAGTTTTACCCGAGCCGGTCACGCCCAGCAGCGTCTGGTGCGCCAGCCCGTCTTCCAGCCCCTCTTCCAGGCGACGGATGGCCTCGGGCTGATCCCCCGAAGGACGAAAAGCGGAATTCAGTTTGAACGGTTTACTCATGGGCAACGACCTGATGACGTAAATAAGCGGCAGGTGAGTAATTTTACTCGTTGTGGCCAGGAATGCCAGTAAAAAACACTGGATGAAAAACCAGTAGCGTGTAAGGATATTTAGCGTAGCGCATCGAACGGAAGCGAGTTCCTGATGGAAATTTAAATGGCGGCGAGATAAAACACCAGCTAACCCGGGTTATCCCCAGAACTTTTCCATTTTTAACATTTGTCAAGCCAGGTAATGATAGTTTTATGGCAACGGGTGACACTTTCATGACGGCAATTGATTTTATCTAAGCTGCTAAATCATAAATGATATTTTTTAAAGCCGTGTTTCGCATCAATTTGCGCGTAACCCGCGTAGTCTCTCGCTTAACGCGTGTTTTCTAACTCTAATGCACATGGTTATCCACAGGAATAGTGGATAACTGCTTCCAGCCCGTACGGGCCGCCACTCGGCAAATTCCCGGTTTTTCCCACGAAGCGGTAACAAAAAATTTTTATAGCTCTTTTTTGACGATAAACAGCCGCATCAGACATAACTC
>CAMKZP010000277.1 GCA_946477805.1 uncultured Enterobacter sp. | reverse complement strand
TGCAGCGCGCCGGGCAGCCCGCGGGCGTTGACCTGCAGCCAGGCGCTGTCAAAAGCCTCGGTCACCAGCCCGCGATAGAAAATGGCCAGCGTGATTAACGTAAAGGCGCAGACGCCCACCACAAACAGCGCGGCATCGTTATCCACGGCGAGGATAGAACCAAAGAGAAGGTGCAGCAGGTCAACGTTCGAACCGCGCAACGACACCAGGGTCACGCCCAGCGCCAGCGATCCAAGATAAAGCCCGGCAAAGCTGGCATCTTCTTTGAGCGGCGTCCGGCGGCTGACCAGCCCCGCCACCAGCGCAACCATAATCCCTGCGATAAATCCGCCGATGCTCATCGCCAGCAGCGACATGCCGCTGACGAGGTAGCCGACGGCGACGCCCGGCAGAATGGCATGCGAAAGCGCGTCCCCCATCAGGCTCATCCGGCGCAGCTGGAGAAACACGCCCAGCGCGGTGGTGCTCACGGAAAGCGCGAGGCAAACTACCAGCGCCCGGCGCATAAAGCCGTACTCGATAAACGGCTGGAAGAAAATGTGCCAGATCATGCCACCCTCACCCGCTCGGTTTTCCATCGCGGCACGTCGGCGTCGAGGCGCAGCGTTTGCGGAAAGTGGCGCGACACGCGTTCGCTGTCGTGCAGAACCGCCAGCAGCGTCTGCCCCCGCATGTACATCTCCAGCATCAGCTCCATCAGCACGTTACAGGTGGCTTCATCGACGCCGGTAAAGGGCTCATCCAGCATCACCAGCGGCGCCTGCTGGAGCAGCACGCGGGCAAACAGCATGCGCTGGAACTGTCCGCCGGAGAGTTCGTCGATGGTGGAGAAGGCCAGCGACGCCAGCCCCACGCGCTCAAGCGCGGCGCTTATGCGAAGACGCGCCTCACGTTGAAACCCGGCGAAAAGGGAAATTCCCGGCCAGCAGCCCATACTCACTACGTCCTGCACGGTGAGCGGAAACTGCGCCTCCAGGGCATGACGCTGCGCCAGCCAGCCAATCACCGGACGCTTTTCCTGCCAGTGGAAATTGCCGCTCACGGGCGGGATAAACCCGGCGAGCGTTTTAAGCAGCGTGGATTTACCGCAGCCGTTGGCGCCGATAATCGCGGTCATGCTCCCGCGCTCAATCCCCCCCGAGAGGGGCCGGGTGACGGGCTGGCGGTCATAGCCCGCCACCAGTGCGTTCATCACGATCATGGCAGGGCCACCGCCCAGCGCACGGCCAGCCCGAGAAAAAGAATGAGTACCAGCGCCAGCGCTAACCGAACCGGCGCAGACTGAAAGAAAAGGGAGACAGGCATATCGACACCATCAAAATGTTATAACATAACAATAATCAAACGATGCACGGATGTAAATGGAGAGGATGCGCAGGGAGTGTGGCGAAATGTTTCAGCAAACGATGGAGTGAAATGCGCCCTCCCCATCGGGAGAGGGCGAAATAAAACGATTACTGACTAAACGGCGACGCCGCCGGCACGCGCGCCTGCGAAACCGCCAGCCCCAGCTGCCATACGGCCATTGCATAATGGGTGCTGTGGTTATAGCGGGTGATGGTGTAGAAATTCGGCAGGCCGAACCAGTACTGATAGCCGGTTCCTACGTCCAGACGCAGCAGGCTCACCTGGTCGACGTTACCCAGCGGCTGCGTTGGCGTTAAGCCTGCCGCCGCCAGCTGCGCAACACTGTATTTGGTTTTAAAACCGTTTTCCAGGCCAAACGCCTCGCCGTTCGCCTGCACGGCAACCTGGCCGCCCGGCGTCCAGCCGTGGGCTTTGAAGTAATTCGCCACGCTGCCGATGGCATCCACCGGATCCCACAGGTTGATGTGCCCGTCGCCGTTGAAGTCGACCGCGTACTGCTTATACGAGGACGGCATAAACTGGCCGTAGCCCATCGCCCCGGCAAAAGACCCTTTCAGATCCAGCGGATCGTCCTGCTCGCTGCGCGCCATCAGCAGGAAGGTTTCCAGCTCGGAGGAGAAATACTCGGCGCGACGCGGGTAGTTAAAGGAGAGCGTCGCCAGCGCGTCGAGGATGCGGGTTTTACCCATCACGCGGCCCCAGCGGGTTTCCACGCCGATGATCCCGACGATGATTTCCGGCGGCACGCCGTAGACCTGCCACGCGCGGTTGAGCGCATCTTCATACTGATTCCAGAACACCACGCCGTTTTGCACGTTGTCAGGGGTAATAAACTGTTTGCGGTAGCGCAGCCACGCGCCGTTCGGCCCGGACGGCACCTGGGCCGTCGGTGCCTGGCGGTCCATCAGGCGCAGCACGTAGTCGAGACGCTTCGCCTGAGAAAGAATTTCATGCAGCTGCTGGCGGTCAAAGCCGTGCTTGCTCACCATTTTATCGATGAACTGCTCGGCCGCCGGGTTGTTGGCGAAATCGCCGCCCATCTGCATCATGTTGTGCTGCGGCTCCAGCAGGAACCCTCCGGATGGCGCGCCAGCCGTTTGCTGAGCGGCTTCAGTCTTAGGTTTACTACTACAGGCGGACAGCAGAATAAGCGCAGGCAACAGCGCTGCATAACGACGCTTGAACATGGGACATCCATTTAACGAGTTCGGTAAGAACCCATTATGGTAAAGCATCCCCGTCTCCTCAAGGAAGCGGTTCTGTGGCCGTAAGTAAAATCTTTCGACATTGACCACGATCGCCGAAAGGAGAATGCATTACTATAGCGCCCTCCTTCCGCCGCGAAGGACATGGGAACGATCGTAACCGGAGAGAGAGATGAGTGATTTTCTGTTAGAAACGGGCCGCCATACCTTAATGCTGGAGCTGCAGGAGGCGAGCCGCCTGCCAGAACGCCTGGGCGACGATTTTATCCGCGCGGCAAACACCATTATCCAGTGCGAGGGC
This sequence comes from uncultured Enterobacter sp., assembly GCA_946477805.1. Classification (GTDB taxonomy): domain Bacteria; phylum Pseudomonadota; class Gammaproteobacteria; order Enterobacterales; family Enterobacteriaceae; genus Enterobacter. The sequence continues at coordinate 2,446 of CAMKZP010000277.1, read as the reverse complement.
AAAGTGATTGTCGCGGGCATCGGTAAATCCGGCCATATCGGCAAAAAGATTGCCGCGACGCTCGCCAGCACCGGCACCCCTGCCTTCTTCGTTCATCCTGCCGAAGCGCTGCACGGCGACCTGGGGATGATCGAGAGCCGCGACGTGATGCTGTTCATCTCCTATTCCGGCGCGGCCAAAGAGCTGGATCTGATTATTCCGCGCCTGCAGGAAAAGTCGGTTGCCCTGCTGGCGATGACCGGCAAAGCCCGCTCTCCGCTGGCGCTGGCGGCCAGGGCAACGCTGGATATTTCCGTCGAGCGCGAAGCCTGCCCGATGCACCTGGCCCCCACGTCCAGCACCGTCAACACGCTGATGATGGGCGATGCCCTGGCAATGGCGGTAATGCAGGCGCGCGGTTTCAATGAAGAGGATTTTGCCCGCTCGCATCCCGCCGGGGCGCTCGGCGCCCGTCTGCTCAATAAAGTGCACCACCTGATGCGCACGGACGACGCCATTCCCCAGGTTAAGCGCGACGCCAGCGTGATGGACGCCATGCTGGAGCTGAGCCGCACCGGGCTGGGGCTGGTGGCGGTGTGCGATGAGCACGGGCACGTCAGCGGCGTATTTACCGACGGCGACCTGCGCCGCTGGCTGGTGGACGGCGGCAAGCTGGAAACCCAGGTATCTGAAGCGATGACCAAAGGCGGGCTGACGCTGAATGCGCAAAGCCGCGCTATCGAGGCCAAAGAGGTGCTGATGAAACGCAAAATCGCCGCCGCGCCGGTGGTGGACGAGAGCGGCAGGCTGTGCGGGGCCATCAACCTGCAGGATTTCTACCAGGCCGGGATTATTTAACCCTTCAGCCCGAGACGCTTCGCCAGCCGGTGCAGGTTGGCGACGTCCATCTCCAGCGCCCGCGCGCATGCCGCCCAGCTGCGGCCGTTCTGCTCAAGCGCGCGGGCGATCGTCTGGCGCTGAAACGCCTCCGTTGCCTCGCGCAAATTCTCATTGGCTCTCTCCGGCGTAACCCGCGCCGCGGTCTGTACGCTCTCGTCATGCAGGGCAAAATGTCGCGCGTGGATCACCACGTCATCCCCTAAGCGCGCCGCCCGCGCCAGCACTACCGCGCGGTGGATAGCATGCTCCAGCTCGCGCACGTTGCCCGGCCAGCCGTAGCTCAGCAGGTGCGCTCTCGCCCCCGGGCTCAGCACCACGCGGGAAAGCCCCATTTTGAGCCGACACTGTTCGCAAAAGAAACCGGCCAGCAGAACCACGTCCTCACCGCGATCGCGCAGCGGCGGAACGGAGAGTGGGAACACGCTCAGGCGGTGGAACAGGTCCGCGCGAAAATGCCCGGCCAGCACCGCTTCCCGCAGGTCGCGGTTGGTGGCGGCCAGCACGCGCACATCCACTTTCACGGGGCGGTCATCCCCTACGCGCTGAATATCGCCATACTGCAGCACGCGCAGCAGTTTGGCCTGTAGCGACAGCGACAGCTCGCCAATTTCATCGAGAAACAGCGTGCCGTTATCGGCCATTTCGAACTTGCCGCTGCGGTTGCTGATGGCCCCGGTAAACGCCCCCTTAACGTGACCAAACAGCTCGCTCTCCGCCACGCTTTCCGGCAGCGCCGCGCAGTTGAGGTACACCAGCGGGTTGACCGCGCGCGGCGAGGCTTCATGAATGGCTTTCGCCACCAGCTCTTTGCCGGTGCCGGTTTCCCCGAAGATCAGCACGTTCAAATCGGAGGCCGCTACGATGTCGATCTCTTTTTTGAGCTGCGCCATTCCCGGCGAAAGGCCAATCATCTCGGTGTGCGCCACCGGCTCAAACGCCGTCGGGCTACCCGGGAGAATGTTTTGGCTCTCCAGCTGTTCAATCAGCAGGGCATTGTTCAGCGCCCCGGCGGCCAGGGCCGCAATCAGCCTAAGCTCTTCGTCGCTAAAGGTATCGAACTGGTCCGGCGACATGCCGTCGAGGGTTAAGGCGCCGATCAGGTTCTGCCCGGCAAACAGCGGCAGGCCGATGCAGGCGTGCACCTTCAGGCTCTCCTGCCCCGGGATCAGGCCGTCGTACGGGTCGGGCAGATCGCTGTCCGCCGGGAAGCGCACCACGTCCCCCGCGCGGGCGATGGTTTCCAGCCGCGGGTGGCCCTCCAGGGTAAAGCGCCGCCCCAGCACGTCCTGCGCCAGCCCGTCGATGGCCAGCGGAATAAACTGCCGCCCCTCGTAGCGCAGCAGCGCCGACGCATCGCACGCCAGCACCTGCCGCAGGGTGGAAATCAGCCGTTGAAAACGGTCCTGATGCCCGATACCGGTTTGCAGCTCAATGGCGATTTTCGCCAGCACCTCTACGGAAAAGCTCATGTCTGCCTCGCTGTCATTTTGACAATACATACTGTCATATTGACCGTCTTTAAGATAGTCAAAATGACTTCCCATTACGGGCTATAAATTTATAAAAC
>CAMKZP010000276.1 GCA_946477805.1 uncultured Enterobacter sp. | reverse complement strand
GTACTGGCTCAGTTTATCCTGCGCGGATTTCAGCGTGGCCTGCGCCTGGTCGCGGGAAGAACGCGCGTTTTCGAGATCGTTGGCGGAAATCGTGCGGCTTTTCCACAGCCCCTGCTGCCGGTTATAGAAGTTCTGCGCGTAGTCGTAAGCGGCTTTAGCCTGCTTAACGGCGGCGGCGGCCTGAGCGATCTCCTCATCGCGATAGCCCGCCAGCATCAGGTCATACTGCGCCTGAGCAACCGAAACGCCGGCCTTCGCCTGCTGGAGCGCATTCTCGTAGGGCGCTTTGTCCAGCATGCCCAGCGTCTGCCCGGTTTTGATGGCATCGCCCTCGTCAACGGACAGCGACGCCAGGCGGCCGCCCACGCGAAAGCTCATATTCACAGTGCGAATATCAACGTTGCCGTACAGCGTCAGGCCCTTATCCTGCTGGCTCTGATACCACGCCCAGCCGCCGATACCCGCAGCAAGTAAAATAACAACCACCAGAACGATGGCGACAGGTTTTTTCATGACTTCAGGCTCCTTTGCGTTAAGCCTTGCAGGATCAGATCAACGTGACAGGTGATGACCTGGCTAATTTGCGCGGCTTTATCCTCATCAAACTGCGTCCAGCCGGTGCGTAACAGAATGGTTTCCCGACCCAGGCGGAAGGCGAGCACTTCGCCCAGCAGGGCGTGGGTATGCAAAATCGTCCCGGTATCGCTGGCGTCGCACCCGGTGTACGCCGCGACAAGCCGCGTCAGGTGGGTGTGCATCGGCGCAATCACCTGCTCATGGACCAGCTGATAGGCGGCAGAGGGCGAGAGCTGCTCGCGGGAGATAAACTTGCTCAGGTTCAGCGTATCGTCGTGCGTGAGCAGGCGGATCATATTATGGCAGGCGTTGAGGATGAGCTGACGGACAGCGCCGCGGTCGGGCGATGGCTGGCCGAGCAGGGCGGTAGCCTCCTCAACGTGCGGGCGAAACTGGGTGCCGATAAAGTCAGCGATCCACTGCGCGCAGGCGAGGTATAAATCCTCTTTTGAGCCAAAATAGTAGGTGATGGCCGCAATGTTTTGCCCGGCCTGCGCGGCGATGTCGCGCGTGGTGGCGTGCAGCCCATACTCGCCAAACTGCGCCAGCGCGGCGGCAATCAGCTGGCTTTTCGCCTGTTCACCTTTGGATGTGGTCGGGGTCGTATTCATATCGCCACTAAAAATTAATCAATCGATTGATTAAGATTAGGCCTGATTTGCCCTTTCGTCGAGGCATCATCGGGATAATTTATGCGCCACGTCACAAAAGCTGCTACACTCCCCTCCTTCGCGACACCGTGGTTTTTGTCCTTCTATTCGTTATATCTCCCTGAAAACTACACCTGTGATGGTCGGGGCGGTTCGGAGTTTTTATGTCTTTTGATTCCCTTGGCCTGAACCCGGAAATTCTGCGCGCTATCGCAGAACAGGGCTACCTTGAGCCAACCCCGATCCAGAAGCAGGCGATCCCTGCCGTTCTGGAAGGCCGCGACCTGATGGCCAGCGCCCAGACCGGCACCGGTAAAACCGCAGGCTTCACGCTGCCGCTGCTTGAGCTGCTGGTAAAAAACCAGCCGCACGCGAAGGGCCGTCGTCCGGTACGCGCGCTGATCCTCACGCCAACCCGTGAGCTGGCCGCGCAGATTGGTGAGAACGTGCGTGAGTACAGCCGCTATCTCAATATCCGTTCACTGGTGGTCTTTGGCGGCGTCAGCATCAACCCGCAGATGATGAAGCTGCGCAGCGGCGTCGACGTCTTAGTGGCTACGCCGGGCCGCCTGCTGGATCTCGAACATCAGAACGCGGTGAAGCTGGATCAGGTCGAAATTCTGGTGCTGGATGAAGCCGACCGCATGCTGGACATGGGCTTTATTCATGATATCCGCCGGGTGCTGACAAAGCTGCCCGCTAAGCGTCAGAACCTGCTGTTCTCCGCCACCTTCTCGGATGAGATCAAAGGCCTGGCAGAAAAACTGCTGCGCAACCCGCTGGAAATTGAAGTGGCGCGCCGCAACACCGCTTCCGAGCAGGTGACCCAGCACGTTCACTTTGTTGATAAAAAGCGCAAGCGGGAACTGCTGTCCCAGATGATTGGCGAGGGCAACTGGCAGCAGGTGCTGGTCTTTACCCGCACCAAGCACGGCGCGAATCACCTGGCTGAACAGCTGAATAAGGATGGCATTCGCAGCGCGGCTATCCACGGCAATAAGAGCCAGGGCGCACGTACCCGCGCGCTGGCTGATTTTAAATCCGGCGACATTCGCGTGCTGGTGGCTACCGACATCGCGGCCCGCGGCCTGGATATCGAAGAGCTGCCGCACGTGGTGAACTACGAGCTGCCAAACGTGCCGGAAGATTACGTTCACCGCATCGGTCGTACCGGCCGCGCGGCGGCAACCGGTGAAGCGCTTTCTCTGGTGTGCGTTGATGAGCACAAGCTGCTGCACGATATCGAGCGCCTGCTGAAGAAAGAGATCCCGCGCATCGCACTTGAAGGCTATGAGGTCGACAAGTCAATCAAGGCCGAGCCGATTCAAAACGGTCGCCAGGGCGGACGTGGTCAGGGCGGCGGCGGTCGCGGCCAGCAGCCGCGTCGTTCTGAAGGCGGCGCACCGAAATCATCGGGCAAACCGCCGCGTCGTAACAGTGACGCTAAGCCGGCCGGTGAAAACCCGTGGCGCAGCGGTGAAGCGCGCCCGGCAGGGGAAGGACAGCGCCGACGCCGTCCGCGCAAACCTGCTAATCCGCAGTAATCTGGAAGCCCGGCCGTAAAGCCGGGCTTTTCTTTTTGCGGCAACGAAAAGAAAGTGCCACAATAGTGGCTGTTTATACAGTATTTCAGGTTTCCCGATGGCTTTAACCGCTGCGCTCAGGGCGCAAATTGGCGCATGGTACAAGGCGCTACAACAGCAGATCCCCGATTTTATCCCCCGAGCGCCGCAGCGGCAGATGATCGCTGACGTGGCAAAAACGCTCTCCGGGGAAGACGGGCGACATCTGGCGATTGAAGCGCCAACCGGCGTCGGGAAAACCCTTTCCTATCTTATTCCAGGCATCGCGATTGCCCGCGAAGAGCAAAAAACGCTGGTGATCAGCACGGCTAACGTGGCCCTGCAGGATCAAATCTACAGCAAAGATTTACCCCTGCTGCGCAAAATCATCCCTGAACTGCGCTTTACCGCGGCGTTCGGGCGCGGGCGCTACGTTTGCCCGCGCAACCTGGCGGGGCTGGCCAGCAGCGAAGCGACGCAGCAGGATCTGCTGGCCTTTCTCGACGACGATCTGACGCCGAACAACAAGGCCGAGCAGGAGCTGTGCGCCACGCTCAAGGTCGATCTCGACGGCTATAAATGGGACGGCCTGCGCGACCACACCGATAAAGCCATCAGCGATGATTTGTGGCGCAGGCTCAGTACCGATAAGGCCAGCTGTCTGAACCGCAACTGCCACTACTACCGCGAGTGCCCGTTTTTTGTCGCCCGGCGTGAAATACAGGAGGCCGAGGTGGTTGTCGCCAACCACGCGCTGGTGATGGCGGCGCTGGAGAGCGAAGCGGTGCTGCCCGAGCCGAAAAACCTGCTGCTGGTGCTCGATGAGGGTCATCATTTGCCAGACGTGGCGCGGGACGCGCTGGAGATGAGCGCAGAGATCACCGCCCCCTGGTTTCGCTTGCAGCTCGATCTGTTCTGCAAGCTGATCGCCACCTGCATGGAGCAGTTCCGCCCGAAAACCACGCCGCCGCTGGCGGTCCCGGAGCGGCTGAGCGAGCACTGCGAAGAGGTCTACGGCCTGATCGCATCGCTGAATAACATTTTAAATCTCTACCTCCCGCAAACGCAGCAGGCTGAGCACCGCTTTACGATGGGCGAACTGCCGGATGAGATCATGGCGATCTGCCAGCAGCTGGCGAAGCATCTTGAGAAGCTGCGCGGGCTGGCGGAGATGTTCTTAAACGATCTCAGCGAAAAAACTGGCACCCACGACGTCGTCCGTATTCACCGCGTTCTGCTGCAGATGAACCGCGCGCTGGGTATGTTCGAATCGCAGAGCAAGCTCTGGCGTCTGGCCTCGCTGGCGCAGGCCTCCGGCGCACCCGTCACCAAATGGGCGACCCGTGAAGAGAAAGACGGGCAGGTGCATCTCTTTTTCCACTGCGTGGGCATCCGGGTGGCCGATCAGCTGGAAAAACTGATCTGGCGCAGCGTGCCGCACGTGGTGGTAACGTCAGCCACGCTGCGCTCCCTGAACAGCTTCTCCCGCCTGCAGGAGATGAGCGGTTTGAAAGAGAAGGCCGGGGACCGTTTTGTGGCGCTGGATTCGCCGTTTAACCACTGCGAGCAGGGCAAGCTGGTGATCCCGCGCATGAAGTATGAGCCGCTCATGGAAAATGAGGAGCAGCACATTGCCGAAATGGCGGCCTACTTTCGCGAACAGGTTGAGAGCAAAAAGTACCCCGGCATGCTGGTCCTCTTTGCCAGCGGGCGGGCGATGCAGCGTTTTCTTGAATACGTGACTGATTTACGTTTACTGCTGCTGGTGCAGGGCGATCAGCCGCGCTATCGGCTGGTGGAGACGCACCGCAAGCGCATCGATAACGGCGAGCGCAGCGTGCTGGTGGGGCTGCAGTCTTTTGCGGAAGGTCTTGATCTGAAAGGCGACTATCTGACGCAGGTGCATATCCATAAAATTGCCTTCCCGCCTATCGACAGCCCGGTGGTGATCACCGAAGGCGAGTGGCTCAAAAGCCTGAACCGCTATCCGTTTGAGGTGCAAAGCCTACCCGCCGCGTCGTTTAACCTGATTCAACAGGTGGGGCGCCTCATCCGCAGCCACGGCTGCTGGGGCGAAATCGTGATTTACGACAGGCGGCTGCTGACGAAAAACTACGGCCAGCGGCTGCTGAACGCGCTGCCCGTTTTCCCGATTGAACAGCCGGAGGTGCCGGAAGTCAAAAAAGCCCCGGTGAAGCTGGCCGCTGGGCGTAAAAAAAGCACCCGGGCAAAAGGGCGTTTTTCCACGAAGCGCTAACGGCAGGACGGTCTTCAGGGCTATATTGTTAACAAGCTACAGCTGTGAGGAGAGATGTCGTGGATTATCGCAAAATTATCAAAGAGGTAGGGCGGGGTAAAAACCACGCTCGCGACCTGGACCAGGAAACGGCCTGCGCGCTGTATACCCGTATGCTGAACGGTGACGTGCCGGATCTTGAAATGGGCGGCATCCTCATTGCGCTGCGGATCAAAGGTGAAGGTGAAGCCGAGATGCGCGGTTTTTACGAGGCGATGCAGGCGCAGACGCTGCGCCTGACGCCCCCGGTCGCCAGGCCGATGCCGATTGTGACTGTCTCTTATACACATCTCCGAGCCCAC
>CAMKZP010000275.1 GCA_946477805.1 uncultured Enterobacter sp. | reverse complement strand
GCGTCAGATGTGTATAAGAGACAGGTATTGTGCATGGCGCTGTTCGCCTACGCCGTCTGGATGCCGCAGACGTTGCCCGAAAACAGTGCAGTCCGCTGGTCATCGCAGATGATCAATTCCCTGCAGTTTCAGTTCAATCGGTTTATTCATCACCAGATTGAAGAATAAACCGACAAAACAGTCACATTTGTCATAAACCATTCCATTTGGATATAAGCGCGACATCACACTTCTGCTACTCTTGCGCCAACAGGATCGGTACATACCGACCGTATAATAAATCAGGAGAACGGGGATGAATTTTCCACTCATCGCGAACATTGTCGTGTTCGTCGTATTGCTATTGCTTCTCGCGCAGACGCGCCACAAACAGTGGAGCCTGGCGAAGAAAGTGCTCGTCGGTCTGGGGATGGGCGTCGTGTTTGGTCTGGCACTGCAGGCTATTTATGGCTCCGATAACCCGGTTCTGAAAGACTCTATTCAGTGGTTTAACATCGTCGGTAACGGCTATGTACAGCTGCTGCAGATGATCGTCATGCCGCTGGTATTTGCCTCTATTCTGAGCGCCGTTGCCCGCCTGCACAACGCCACGCAGCTGGGTAAAATCAGCTTCCTGACCATCGGCACCCTGCTGTTCACTACGCTGATTTCAGCGCTGGTGGGCGTGCTGGTGACCAACCTGTTTGGCCTGACCGCCGAAGGGCTGGTTCAGGGTAGTGCAGAAACCGCGCGCCTTACCGCGATCCAGACCAACTACGTGGGTAAACTGGCAGACCTGACGGTTCCGCAGATGGTGCTCTCCTTCATTCCGAAAAATCCGTTTGCTGACCTGACCGGCGCGAGCCCAACGTCCATCATCAGTGTGGTGATCTTCGCGGCCTTCCTGGGCGTGGCGGCACTTAAGCTGCTGAAGGACGATGCGCCTAAAGGTGAACGTGTTCTGACCGCGATTGACACCCTGCAGAGCTGGGTAATGAAGCTGGTTCGTCTGGTTATGCAGCTGACGCCGTACGGCGTGCTGGCGCTGATGACCAAAGTAGTGGCTGGCTCCAACGTCCAGGACATCATTAAGCTGGGCAGCTTTGTCATTGCCTCCTACCTGGGTCTGGGCATTATGTTTGTGGTGCACGGTATTCTGCTCGGCGTGAACGGCGTGAGCCCGCTGAAATACTTCCGCAAAGTGTGGCCAGTGCTGACGTTCGCCTTCACCAGCCGTTCCAGCGCAGCCTCTATTCCGCTGAACGTGGAAGCGCAAACCCGTCGTCTGGGCGTGCCGGAGTCCATCGCCAGCTTCTCTGCCTCCTTCGGTGCTACCATTGGTCAGAACGGCTGTGCGGGCCTTTACCCGGCGATGCTGGCGGTAATGGTTGCGCCAACCGTGGGGATTAACCCGCTGGATCCGGTATGGATTGCTACTCTGGTGGGCATTGTGACCATCAGCTCCGCGGGCGTTGCGGGCGTTGGCGGCGGCGCGACTTTTGCCGCGCTGATTGTACTGCCTGCTCTGGGCCTGCCGGTGACGCTGGTTGCGCTGTTGATCTCCGTTGAACCGCTGATCGACATGGGCCGTACGGCGCTGAACGTCAGCGGCTCCATGACCGCCGGTACGCTGACCAGCCAGTGGCTGAAGCAGACCGACAAAGCGATTCTGGCAAGTGAAGACGACGCCGAGCTGGCGCACCGTTAATCCTTGTTGAAATAAAAAAAACCGCCTGAGCATGTGTGAAGGCGGTTTTTTTATGTCCGTTACTCGTCGACTTCTTCATCCTGACGGATTTGCGCCGCCCACCGCTGTGCGGATTCCGGCACCGTAAACGTGGGCGAGCGGCGGAAGTGTTCGCCCATCAGCACAAACGCCACGTATTTACCCCGTAGCTGCCAGACATCGCGATACCCCTCCACTTTCAGGGCATGGTCAGGCGGCGCGGGCTCAACGCGGGGCACGTAGCTAATAACCTGGCGGTTTTGTTGACGAAGAGGTTTCATAAGCGACTGGTTCACTAAAGCAAATTCTGAAAGCACGAAAATTCTATGATAGCCGATCCTGCCCTCAATCGTCGCGCCCTGCATGCGCCAGATCGCTCCATTCGTTAATGATGTCTCTGAAAACTCTGAGTTCGCGAGCCATCTCTCGCCAATGTTCTATGCTTAGTAGGGTTTTTTAGCAATGAATTAAGGAGAATCGTGCAATGTCGAACAAAGATAATACCCATCAGTCCCCCATTCATGGCACTGAAGAATCGCAGCCGGGAATGGACTCGCTCACCCCTGCAGACGGGTCTCATCAACCCTCGCCAGGCCCTTCCGCGCCTGGGGAACAGCCCACCGCTCCGGGAAGCGTTAAGTCCCCCGACGCGCAGAACGAAAAATTAGCCTCCCTCGAACCGCACCGTAAAGGTGGAGAAGGCCATGCGCTGACCACCAATCAGGGGGTACGCATTGCCGATGACCAAAACTCCCTGCGTGCCGGCACGCGTGGCCCCACCCTGCTGGAAGATTTTATCCTGCGGGAGAAAATCACCCATTTTGACCATGAACGCATACCCGAACGTATCGTTCACGCACGCGGCTCCGCGGCCCACGGCTATTTCCAGCCCTATAAGAGCTTAAAAGAGCTGACCAAGGCCGATTTCCTTTCCGACCCGGATAAGGTAACGCCGGTATTCGTGCGTTTCTCTACCGTACAGGGCGGCGCGGGCTCGGCCGACACGGTGCGCGACATCCGCGGCTTTGCGACCAAGTTTTATACCGAAGAGGGGATTTTCGATCTGGTCGGCAATAACACCCCGGTCTTCTTCATTCAGGATGCGCATAAATTCCCTGACTTTGTCCATGCGGTAAAACCGGAGCCCCACTGGGCCATACCGCAGGGCCAAAGCGCGCACGACACCTTCTGGGACTACGTCTCGCTCCAGCCCGAAACGCTGCACAACGTGATGTGGGCGATGTCCGACCGCGGGATTCCGCGCAGCTATCGCACCATGGAAGGCTTTGGCATTCACACCTTCCGCCTGATTAACGCCGAAGGCAAAGCCACATTTGTGCGCTTCCACTGGAAGCCGGTGGCGGGCAAAGCTTCGCTGGTCTGGGATGAAGCACAGAAACTGACCGGCCGCGATCCGGATTTCCACCGCCGCGAGCTGTGGGAGTCCATCGAAGCCGGGGATTTCCCGGAGTACGAATTAGGGCTGCAGCTGATACCGGAGGAGGACGAATTTAAATTCGATTTCGACCTGCTCGACCCAACCAAGCTTATCCCTGAGGAGCTGGTGCCGGTTCAGCTGGTGGGAAAAATGGTGCTCAACCGCAACCCGGATAACTTCTTTGCCGAGAACGAGCAGGTTGCGTTCCATCCGGGCCATATCGTTCCCGGCCTGGATTTCACCAACGATCCGCTGCTGCAGGGCCGCCTGTTCTCCTATACCGATACGCAGATCAGCCGACTCGGCGGGCCGAACTTCCACGAAATCCCGATCAACCGCCCAACCTGCCCGTACCACAATTTCCAGCGTGACGGGATGCACCGCCAGGATATCGACACCAATCCGGCGAACTATGAGCCGAACTCCATCAACGATAACTGGCCGCGTGAAACCCCTCCCGCGCCGAAACGCGGCGGGTTCGAGTCTTACCAGGAACGCGTCGAGGGAACGAAAATCCGCGAGCGCAGCCCGTCGTTTGGCGAGTACTACGCTCATCCTCGCCTGTTCTGGAACAGCCAGACGCCGATTGAGCAGCAGCATATTATCGGCGGGTTCAGCTTCGAGCTGAGCAAAGTGGTGCGCACCTACATTCGCGAGCGCGTGGTCGACCAGCTGGCGCATATTGATATCCAGCTGGCGCAGAGCGTGGCTGATAACCTCGGCATCACGCTGACGGACGAGCAGCGCAACGCCGCCCCGCCGAAGGACGTTAACGGCCTGAAAAAGGATCCGTCTCTGAGCCTGTACGCGGTCCCGGGCGGGTCTATTAAGGGCCGCGCGGTGGCGATCCTCCTGAACGATAAAACCCGCGCCAGCGACGTGCTGGGAATTATGCAGGCGCTCAAGGCCAAAGGCGTGCACGCGAAGCTCCTGTATTCTCGCATGGGCGAAGTGACCGCCGATGACGGTTCGGTACTGCCTGTTGCCGCCACCTTTGCCGGCGCGCCGTCGTTAACGGTGGATGCGGTGATTGTGCCGTGCGGGGATATCGACAGCCTGCTGGCCAACGGCGATGCCGTTTACTACCTGCTGGAAGCCTATAAGCACCTGAAGCCGATCGCCCTTTCCGGCGATGCGCGTCAGTTTAAAGCACAGCTGAAGGTGGCCGATCAGGGTGAGGACGGGATTGTCGAAGGGGATAACGTCGACGATGCGTTTATGACGAAGCTGTTCGACCTGCTTGCCGCGCACCGGGTGTGGTCGCGCAGCAGCAAGATTGACCAGATCCCGGCGTAAAAAAAAGGCCGGGTGGCGCTTGCGCTTACCCGGCCTGCATGCCCAGTGATGTTGTTGGCCCGGTAAGGCGAAGCCGCCACCGGGCTTTATCTCAAAGATCCCCGAACGTCCCCAGCCGATATCCGCGCTCCGCAATCGCATACTTTAACGAAGGCGAGGTCAACACGTCCAGCTCGGCCAGGCGCGGCCAGCAGTAGGCGCTTTTGCGCACGGTGTTATCGACAAACGCCGGGTGCGCCATCACTTCCAGCGAGGTTTCCCCCCGCGCGGCGGAATCATCCAGCACCTTCAGGAACAGCGCTTCGCTGATTTCTTCCCCGTAAAACGCGCTGCTGAAGCCGTCCGTGGTGGGCGCAGCGCCGAGCGACAGCCCGTGCCCCTCACGGTCCACGCGCATCGCCACACCTTTACGCTCTGCAAACCCGGCGACAATCGGGAAAATCGCCGGGATCATATGCACATGGTGATGGCTGTCGATATGCGTCGGCTTCCGGCCAAAGAGGTCGACAAAGCGGTTGAACTGACAGTCCAGCTCGCGGGTAATTTCGTCGAGCGGCAGCGCGTTCTGCTCTGCCTGTTCCCAGATCCATTTACCCAGCAGTCCGTCGCGGGTCAGGCCCGGCATCGCTGAAAGCGGCATGCCCAGCGTCAGCACAAAGTGCATGCCAACGCCCAGCTCCGGCACGTCGCGGCTCAGCTGCGCCGCGTGGTCAATCGCCTCGCCGTTGATCAGTGCCGTCGTCGAGGTGACTACGCCCCGACGGCAGGCTTCAAGAATGCCGTAGTTCTGCCCCTTCGACAGGCCAAAATCATCGGCGTTGACAATCAGCAGGTTTTCCATCGCGCGTCCTCTTAGTGCTGTCACGATTTGAGCTTCTCAACGGTTGCGGCAAAGTTCGGCAGCCATTTTTCATGCGCCAGGATCTGTCTCTTATACACATCTGACGCT
>CAMKZP010000274.1 GCA_946477805.1 uncultured Enterobacter sp. | reverse complement strand
ACTTTACCTATCTCGATTGCCGCTATCGTCTGTATGGCCATCGCTCACTTCTTCTGGCAGCGCTACCTCGATAAAAAAGAGAACGCCTCGCACGAGATGCTCGACGTCAATGAGATAACCACCACCGCCCCGGCGCTGTACGCCATTCTGCCGTTCACGCCGATTATCGGCGTGCTGATTTTTGACGGCAAATGGGGCCCGCAGCTGCATATCATTACCATTCTGGTCATCTGCATGCTGCTGGCCGCGGTGCTGGAATTCGTGCGCGGGTTTAACACGCAGAAAGTTTTCTCGGGCCTGGAAGTGGCCTATCGCGGCATGGCCGATGCGTTCGCTAGCGTGGTTATGCTGCTGGTCGCAGCAGGCGTGTTTGCCCAGGGCCTGAGCACCATCGGCTTTATCCAGAGCCTGATCTCCATCGCGACGTCGCTTGGATCCGCCAGCATTATCCTGATGCTGGTGCTGGTTGTGCTGACCATGCTGGCGGCGATGACCACCGGTTCAGGTAACGCCCCGTTCTATGCCTTCGTCGAGATGATCCCGAAACTCGCCCACACCTCCGGCATCAACCCAGCCTATCTGTCTATCCCTATGCTGCAGGCCTCAAACCTGGGGCGCACCATTTCTCCGGTATCGGGCGTGGTCGTCGCGGTAGCGGGTATGGCAAAAATCTCGCCGTTTGAAGTGGTAAAGCGCACCTCTGTCCCGGTGCTGGTGGGTTTGATCATCGTGATAATCGCTACGGAAGTGCTGGTCCCCGGCGCTGCCTAAGCTAAATTTCTGAATCACCTAAAGCGCCTGCGGGCGCTTTTTGTGTTTTAATAACTGCCAGAAATTAATCGCGTTCAATCGATCAGGAAATCAAATGTTCAGGAAGGATATCGTCATCCCCTCCGGCGCTATGGCGCTCGCACTTTGTGTGCTCTCCGCTCAGGCACAGCCGCTCAAGCCAACCCAGTACGGCGATTTTGATCGCTACGTGCTGGCGCTCTCCTGGCAAACCGGGTTCTGTCAGAGCATGGCCGATCGCAACCGCAAGGAGCCCGACGAGTGCCGCCTGCAAAAAGAGCGCGCCAGCAAGACCGATTTCCTGACCGTTCACGGCCTGTGGCCCGGCCTGCCGAAGTCGATTGCCTCCCGCGGCGTGGACGAGCGCCGCTGGATGCGCTTCGGCTGCGCCACCCGCCCGATCCCGAACATGCCGGAAGCCAAAGCCAGCCGCAAATGTTCCGCTGCCGAAACCGGCCTGTCCCTGTCCGGGGCGGCAAAGCTGAACAGCGTCATGCCCGGCGCGGGCGGGAACTCCTGCCTGGAACGCTACGAGTATGCCAAACACGGCGTCTGCTTCGGGTTCGATCCTGACGCCTACTTCGGCACCATGGTGCGCATGAATCAGGAGGTCAAAAGCAGCGCGCTGGGCAAATTCCTGGCGCAGAGCTACGGTGAAACCGTTAGCCGCAGCGCCTTCGACAAGGCTGTCGCCGCTGCCTGGGGCAAGGAGAATGTGAAAGCGTTCAAGCTCACCTGCAGCGGCAACCCGGCCTACCTGACGGAAATGCAGATCTCCCTGCGGGCCGACACCATCAATAATCCGCTTTCTGCCGGCTCGTTTGCGCCGCAGCCCCATCCCGGCAACTGCGGCAAACAGTTCGTCATCGACAAGGTCGGATATTAATTCTCCTCCGGGCATCCCCTGCCCGGATAAACATTTTCCTGTATGACGATAAACGTCACACTTCCGCGCATGCGCATCATTTATCCCGCTATTGCATCAATTCTCCGGTAAACACCGGCGAAACCTCCCCGCCATAATCGAAGCGTCATCTACAGGAGGAATTTCACATGGCTAAAAAATTGATCGCGCTGTGCGCCTGCCCG
Organism: uncultured Enterobacter sp.; assembly: GCA_946477805.1. Taxonomy (GTDB): domain Bacteria; phylum Pseudomonadota; class Gammaproteobacteria; order Enterobacterales; family Enterobacteriaceae; genus Enterobacter. The sequence goes on along the minus strand of CAMKZP010000274.1, from coordinate 3,532 downwards.
ATGGGTCTGGCACATACCTTTATGGCCGCTCAGGCGCTGGAAGATGCCGCCACGGAAGCGGGCTATGAGGTGAAGATTGAAACTCAGGGTGCAGACGGCATCCAGAACCGCTTAACGGCGCAGGATATCGCCGAAGCCGACATCATCATCCACGCCATTGCCATCACCCCGGAAGACAACGAGCGCTTTGAAACGCGCGACGTCTACGAGATAACGCTTCAGGACGCCATTAAAAACGCGGCGGCTACCCTGAAGGAGATCGAAGAGACGATCGCCGCAGAACAATAATAATTTTCAACCTCAGGGGTTTTCGTCATGGCAATTAAAAAACGCAGTGCGGTTCGCCCGGAAGGTCACGAAGGCGGTACGCTCGCCGTCAGGCCCGCGCCGGTCGCCACCGGCAACGCCTTCTGGAAGGAGCTGCCGCAGCACATTATGTCGGGCATTTCCCGCATGGTGCCGACGCTCATCATGGGCGGGGTGATCCTCGCCATTTCACAACTTATCGCTTACGTCTGGCTGGAAATCCCCCCCGATACCGGCATCATGGACGCGCTAAATTCGGGGAAATTCACCGGCTTCAACCTCTCCGTGCTGAAGTTCGGCTACCTGACCGAATCCTTCGGCGGCCTGCTGTTTAGCTTAGCGATCCCGATGTTTTCCGCCTTTGTCGCCAACTCCATCGGCGGCAAGCTGGCCTTCCCGGCCGGGTTTATTGGCGGTCTGGTCGCCACGCAGCCCACGCTGGTACTCAATTTCGATCCTGAAAAACTGGCCTGGCTTGCCACCAAACCGGTGCCTTCTACCTTTATTGGCGCGCTGATCATCGCTATCGCAGCGGGCTACCTGGTGAAGTGGCTGAACGCAAAAATCAGCGTGCCGCAGTATCTGCTGGCGTTTAAAAGCACCTTTCTGATCCCGATCCTCTCCGCGCTGTTTGTCATGCTGGCGATGTACTACGTCATCACGCCCGTTGGCGGCTGGCTGAACGCCGGAATGCGCACCTTACTGCTGGCGGCGGGCCAGGCGGGCTCGATGATGTACGCCATCGGCATGGCGGCCGCAACGGCGATTGACCTCGGCGGGCCCATCAACAAGGCCGCCGGTTTTGTCGGGCTGGGGCTCACTACCGACCACGTATTGCCGATCACCTCGCGCGCGGTGGCCATCGTCATTCCGCCGATTGGCCTCGGCCTGGCCACGCTAATCGATCGCCGCCTGACCGGCAAACGCCTGTTCAGCCCGCAGCTCTATCCGCAGGGCAAAACGGCGATGTTCCTCGCTTTTATGGGGATCAGCGAAGGCGCCATTCCGTTTTTACTGGAAAACCCGCTCGCGACGCTGCCCGCGTACATGACCGGCGCTATCGCCGACGCCATGACCGCCACCGCGCTCGGCGCCGTGCAGTGGTTCCCGGAATCGGCTATCTGGGCATGGCCGCTGGTGACCAATCTCGGTGCGTATATGCTCAGCATTTTGGTGGGCGCGGTGATAACGGCGCTGCTGGTGGTGACGATCCGCAACGGCCTGCATAAACGCGGAAAACTCGCCATCGATACGCTGTAACGGAGGGAAGGATGGATTTACTGACACGGCTTCGCCTCTGGCTGGCAGCAGAAAAGCTGGATGGCGTGCTGATTAACTCGCGCCAGAATAAACAGCCGCACCTGGGGATTTCAACCGGTTCAGGCTACGTGCTGGTGACGCAAACCCGCGCGCATATCCTGGTGGATTTCCGCTATTACAACGATGTCGCCTCGCGGGCGGCGGGCTACCGGATGCATCTGCTTGATGCCGCAAACCCGTTCGCGGCGGTGGTCAACCGGATCGTTGCGCAGGAGGGCCTCGCCACGCTGGGGTTTGAAGGCGACTACGTGAGCTGGCAAACAGGCAGCCGGTGGCGCGAGACGCTCAATGCGACGCTGTGCAGCCTCTCTCTCGACCCTCTGCGCCAGATAAAAACGCCGGACGAAATTGCCCTGATCCGTGCGGCCTGTCGTATTGCCGACGCCGCCGCACGGCATATTCAACGCTTTATCCAGCCGGGCATGCGCGAGCGCGAGGTCGCCGCCGAGCTGGAGTGGTTTATGAGGCAGCAGGGTGCGGATAAGCCCGCTTTCGACACCATCGTCGCCAGCGGGCCGCGCGGCGCGTTGCCGCACGGTAAAGCCTCAGACAAGGTTATTGAAGCAGGCGAGATGGTCACGCTCGATTTTGGCGCCCAACACCGGGGATATTGCTCTGACATAACGAGGACGTTCCTCGTCGCCGGGCAGAGCCAGAGCCTCGAAAGCCATCCGCTGTATGCGGTCTATCAAACCGTGCTGGAGGCGCAGCTCGCGGCCATCAGGGCGATTCGCCCGGGCATTCCCTGCCATAAGGTAGACAGCGTCGCCCGCTCGGCGATCGAACGCGCGGGCTACGGCCCGCAGTTCGGCCACAATACCGGGCATGCCATCGGCATTGACGTCCATGAAAACCCGCGCTTTTCCCCAACCGACGCCACGCTTTTGCAGCCCGGTATGCTGCTGACCGTTGAGCCAGGCATCTATCTCGAAGGACGGGGCGGCGTGCGGATCGAGGACGTGGTGCTGGTGACAGATACGGGTGCAGAGGTGCTCTACGCCATGGATAAAACGCTGCAGCTGACGGGAGAACAGTAATGGACCACGAACTCCTGCGCGCGCTGAGCGAAGCCGATGCGATTGCCGCCTCCGAACAGGAGGTGCGCGACATTCTGGTCCATGAGGCGCAAAAGTACCGTAAAGAGGTGCAGTTTGACGGCCTCGGCTCCGTGCTTATCCGCGTGAATCAAAGCAGCGGGCCGAAGGTGATGGTCTGCGCCCATATGGACGAAGTCGGGTTTATGGTGCGCAGCGTTTCGAAGGAAGGGGCTATCGACGTGCTGCCGATTGGCAACGTGCGCATGATGGCCCGCACGCTGCAGCCGGTGCGGATCACGACCCGCGAAGGGCGCAAAATTCCCGGCCTGCTGGATGGCGACCTCAAAGGCGCTGCCGTTGACAACCTGCGCGTCGACATCGGCGCCACCACGGCTGAAGAGGTCTTAGCCTGCGGCATTGACGCGGGCGACCGCGTAACGTTCGATACCCTGTTTCAGCGTCTTCCCCACGGCCGCGTGATGGGAAAAGCGTTTGACGACCGGCTCGGCTGTTACCTGCTGGTCACCCTGCTGCGCGAGCTGCACCGGGCACCGCTCGACTGCGAGCTATGGCTGGTGGCAAGCTCAAGCGAGGAAGTCGGCCTGCGGGGTGGACAGACCGCCACGCGGGCCGTTAACCCGGATATCGCGCTGGTGCTTGATACCGCCTGCTGGGCAAAAAACTTTGATTACGGCAGTGCAAATCATCGCCAGACCGGCGCCGGCCCCATGCTGGTGCTGTATGACAAAACGCTGATCGCCCCGCCGAAGCTGACGGCGTTCATTGAACAAGTCGCGCGTCCGCTTGGGATCCCGCTGCAAAAAGACATGTTCAGCAACGGCGGCACCGATGGGGGGGCGATACATCTC
>CAMKZP010000273.1 GCA_946477805.1 uncultured Enterobacter sp. | reverse complement strand
GCCGCTAAAGTGATGCACGGTAAAACCTCGCCGGTTACGCACGCCGGCACGGGGGTATTCGCGGGGTTAAACAATCCGCTCACCGTGACCCGCTACCATTCCCTGGTGATCGACCCGCCGACCCTGCCCGCCTGCTTTGAGGTGACGGCCTGGAGCGAGACGCAGGAGATCATGGGCATTCGCCATCGCGAGTGGGATCTGGAAGGCGTCCAGTTCCATCCGGAGAGCATTCTCAGCGAGCAGGGGCACGCGCTGCTGGCGAATTTCCTCAATCGCTGAATATCTGTTGCCTTGCTGTGATTTTTTATGCATATTTTGTGATTATATTTTCACAATCAATGTGACATAAAATGGATGGTCATGACATGGCAACTGAACAACCAGCAATTACCCGCGCGACATTCGATGAAGTCATTCTGCCGATTTATGCACCGGCCGAGTTTATCCCGGTAAAAGGGAAAGGCAGCCGCGTCTGGGATCAGGAAGGCAAAGAGTACGTGGATTTCGCGGGCGGCATTGCGGTCACGGCGCTCGGTCATTGCCATCCTGCGCTGGTGGAGGCGCTAAAAGCTCAGGGCGAAACCCTGTGGCACACCAGCAACGTGTTCACCAACGAACCGGCGCTGCGTCTGGGGCGTAAGATAATTGATGCCACCTTCGCCGAGCGCGTGCTGTTTATGAACTCCGGCACCGAAGCCAACGAAACCGCCTTTAAGCTGGCGCGCTACTATGCAACAACGCGCCACAGTCCGTACAAAACCAAAATTATTGCCTTCCATAACGCCTTCCACGGGCGCTCCTTCTTTACCGTCTCCGTGGGCGGCCAGCCGAAATACTCCGACGGCTTTGGCCCGAAGCCTGCCGACATCGTCCACGTGCCGTTTAACGATCTGCACGCGGTGAAAGCGGTGATGGATGACCACACCTGCGCGGTAGTGGTTGAGCCGATCCAGGGCGAAGGCGGCGTGACGGCGGCGACGCCGGAATTCCTGAAAGGGCTGCGCGCGCTGTGCGACGAACATCAGGCGCTGCTGGTCTTTGATGAAGTGCAGAGCGGGATGGGGCGTACCGGGGATCTGTTCGCGTACATGCATTACGGCGTGACGCCGGACATTCTGACCAGCGCCAAAGCGCTCGGCGGCGGCTTCCCGGTCAGCGCGGTGCTGACCACTCAGGAGATCGCCTCCGCGTTCCACGTTGGTTCTCACGGCTCCACCTACGGCGGAAACCCGCTGGCGAGCGCCGTGGCGGGCGCCGCGTTCGATATCATCAACACGCCGGAGGTGCTGAACGGCGTTAGCGCGAAGCGCGAGCTGTTCGTTAAGCATCTGCAAAAGATTGACGAGCAGTTTGATGTGTTTAGCGAGATCCGCGGCCTGGGGCTGCTGATTGGCGCGGAGCTGAAGCCGCAGTACAAAGGCCGCGCGCGCGACTTCCTGCACGCCGCCGCGCGCGAAGGGGTAATGGTTCTGAATGCCGGGCCGGACGTGATACGCTTTGCGCCGTCGCTGGTGGTGGAAGAAAAGGATATTGAAGACGGATTAACCCGGTTTGCCGCGGCGGTCGAGAAGATCGTCCAGGGATAACCTCATTGCCCGGCGGCACGGGCCTACAAAACCCGGGCCGGATACGTCATCCGGCAAAATTACGCTGACGTGCGCTTTAGCACGCGCGTTAACCAAATCCCATGATGCGGACGCTGACGCCATGCCACCGACGAAATGGTGTGCATGGTGTTCAGATGCCCCAGTATGCGCTGCAGATGCTGCTCCAGCGTGCTCATCGGCCCGTGGGTGAGCGTTTCCGGCGCCTCCAGAATATTCGAATCCCCCGACTCTCCTGGCGCGTCATACTCCAGGCGCTGCTGACAGCGCTGCAGGGCAATTTCACACGACTGCAAATAGCGCTGCGCCAGGTCCGGCGTCAGCATCGTGTGCTCGCGCGCCAGCGTGGTCATGGCGTTTATATGTTCCACAATAAACTGGCTGTGCGTCACCCACAGCTTCATGTCCGCCAGATAGTGCGAGTTAAAGCCCGGCTCCTGCATCGCCTGGTTCAGCGAGTTAAACAGGGCGTTGTGCGCCTGGTTAACCTTCATGCGCTGGTACGCCAGCGGGGAGGGCTGCGGATCGTCGCTCAGGATCAATCGAATGGCCTGCTGGTCGGCCTCCAGCGCGTCGTGGGCGTTTTGCCTGAGCAGCCCGCTTTGCCACTGCGGCCACAGCCAGACCATGCCGCCGAAGGCAATCAGGCAGCCGATCAGGGTGTCGACCAGGCGGGCAATAATGAGACTATCGGCGTTGAGCGTGAGCAGCTGCAGGGTGTACACCGCCGTTACCGTAAAGCCCACCGTCGCCCAGCCGTAGTTTTTACGGATGATCAAATAGCTCACCATCGTGATCGCCAGCATACCGACCAGCGTATACCCTTCCGGCACGTGGAAGTGCAGCGTCACGCCCGCAATAATCAGCCCGGCTAACGTTCCTCCCGCACGGTGGAAAATGCGCACGCGCGTAGCGCCGTAGCCGTTCTGGGTCACAAACAGGACGGTCATTAAGATCCAGTAGGGCTTCGGCAGGTGCAGCGCCATGCCCATCAGGCTGGCAATGCTCAGCATCACGCTGATACGCGCGGCGTTGCGCAGGGCGGCGGATTTCAGCGACAGATAGCTTTTGAGCGCGGGCAGCAGCGGCAGGCGTTTTTGCTTATCGGCCATCAGGTCCCGCGGGTAGAGCGGCCGCTGGGTGCGCAGCACGCGAGCGATGCGGCTGAAGTGCCAGGCGGCAAACTGGCCGACCGGGTTGTCCGGATGCTGACGCGCGATTTTCTCCAGCGCGCCGAGCTGTTTTTCCATGTTAAAGCGCGTGGGGTAGCGGTGATAGAGAATATCGTCTGCCAGCACGCGCAGGCGCGCCGAGACGGTCCGGGCGTTCCAGCGGATCACCGCTTCGGCGTGGCTGCGCTCAACCAGCTTTTGCACCTCTTTCGGATGATGCAGGCTCACGGAGATATGCTCCTGCAGATCCAGCCCGACCTGGAAGGTGCGCAGCAGCCGCTTGTAATCATGATTTTTATTGGCGGCCAGCATGTGCAGCTGCTGGTAGCACTGGCTAATCAGATCGACCACTTTTTGCTGGCGCGCCAGCAGCGGCGGAAGTGATTTCTCCGGATCGGTGTGCTGGGTGAGCAGGGTGTACTTCGCTTCGCAGTAGTCGGCAAGCTGCACGTACAGCAGGCTGAGGGATTCACGCAGCGGCTGCTCCCGCCATAGCCAGAACCAGAACCAGTTAAACAGCCCGTACCACAGCGTGCCGAGGGCGTAAATCAGCAGCGGCTCCCATATCGGCATGTTACCGGCAAGGCTGAGGGTAAAGATGGCGGCGATCAGCGAGGCGGGCAGCAGGCGAGCGTGAAGCGAGCTGATCTCCGCCGTCACGCCGAGCGTCATCGCCAGCACGGTCAGGATCAGCGGCAGCGGGATATCGCGGGCGAGCAGGAGCTGCACGGCGAGGCTACAGCCGGCAAACAGGCAGCCGCCAATAATCAGGCGTTTAAAAAAGCGTTTATGCGGCGTGTCCAGGCCAGCGATATTGCAGCAGGCGGGAACGAGGGAAAACAGCAGGCCCTGCTGGAGGTGTCCGAGGATCAGACCCACGGCCACGGGAAGGCATAACACCAGCGTTTGTCGCAGTGCGTAGTTAACTTCCGGGTGATAGATCAGCCTGCGCCACATGGGGAATAGAAACAAAAACGGCGTGACACCTCGCGGTGGCACGCCGTTTGACCGAATTAACGGGTTCCGTAGACCACGATGGTTTTACCGTGGGCGGAGATCAGGTTCTGGTCTTCCAGCATTTTCAGGATACGGCCCACGGTTTCGCGTGAGCAGCCGACGATCTGACCAATTTCCTGGCGGGTAATTTTAATTTGCATGCCGTCCGGATGGGTCATCGCGTCTGGCTGTTTCGCCAGGTTCAGCAGGGTCTGTGCGATACGACCGGTCACGTCCAGGAAGGCGAGGTTACCCACTTTCTCGGACGTTACCTGCAGACGGCGCGCCATCTGCGAAGAAAGACGCATCAGGATGTCAGGGTTGACCTGAATCAGCTGACGGAACTTCTTGTAAGAAATTTCAGCCACTTCACATGCTGTCTTTGCACGAACCCAGGCGCTACGTTCCTGGCCCTCTTCAAACAGGCCCAGTTCACCGATGAAATCGCCCTGGTTCAGATAAGAAAGGATCATCTCTTTCCCTTCTTCATCTTTGATCAGCACTGCCACCGAGCCTTTAACGATGTAATACAACGTTTCCGCTTTTTCACCCTGGTGAATCAGCGTGCTCTTTGATGGGTACTTATGAATGTGGCAATGAGACAAGAACCATTCGAGAGTCGGGTCTGTTTGCGGTTTGCCAAGCACCATGCGCTGTTATCCTCTGTTATAAGCTGTCTCCAGAGTCATAAGATGCATCCAGACTCTGGGGTTGCAATCGAATTCTTACCCATACCCTGGGAAGTCGGCTGTCATAACGTTTCGCAGCCAGTAAAGTTTGATGTCCTCTGCATACATGTGTAACGTCAATGTATTACTGTAGCATCCAGAGTGTTTTAGCATAGCTTTTGCCGCGTGTCTCCTGGTGTCTCGCTTCAGCATGATGCAGGTCGCCTTCCGTTGCGAGAATTGTAACGCGCGCGTAATCTGTCACCAAAAATGCAACGTCGGAGTTAATGAATATGCAAGCGCGTGTGAAATGGGTAGAAGGTTTAACGTTCCTGGGCGAGTCTGCTTCCGGACACCAGATTTTGATGGACGGCAACTCCGGCGACAAAGCGCCAAGCCCGATGGAGATGGTGCTGATGGCGGCGGGGGGATGCAGCGCCATCGACGTGGTGTCGATTCTGCAAAAGGGCCGTCACGATGTGACCGATTGCGAAGTGAAGCTCACGTCAGAACGCCGCGAAGAGGCGCCACGCCTGTTCACCCATATCAATCTGCACTTTATCGTCACCGGTAAAGAGCTGAAAGATGCGGCGGTTTCGCGTGCAGTGGATCTGTCTGCGGAGAAGTACTGCTCTGTGGCGTTGATGCTGGAGAAAGCGGTAAAAATCACCCATTCGTATGAGGTAATCGAGGCGTGATGCTTCGGCGGGTGGCGCTGCGCTGACCCGCCCTACAGACGTATCTACGCAGGCCCGGTAAGCGCAGCGCCACCGGGCAAAAAAATTCACGCTATCTGCTTGCCTTCCACCAGCCGCTGCACCAGCGGCGTCATGATAAGCTCCATCGCCAGCCCCATTTTCCCGCCCGGCACCACCAATGTATTCATGTGCGAAATAAACGAGCCCTGCAGCATTGCCAGCAGCCAGGGGTAATCAATGCCTTCGAGATTGCGGAAATGAATGACCACAAAGCTCTCGTCCAGCGAGGGGATGGTTTTCGCCGCGAACGGGTTAGAGGTGTCCACCGTCGGCACGCGCTGGAAGTT
>CAMKZP010000272.1 GCA_946477805.1 uncultured Enterobacter sp. | reverse complement strand
AAGCTGGTCGGTGCCGAGCCAGTGGCCCGCCTGCGGTGCCAGACGCTGCGCCCCGGCGATGCCCTCTGTCGGGCTGTAGTGGGTAAACAGCCCTGGCGCGACGGCGGCAAGGGCGGCGGCGATAATAACGGCCCACGCCAGCCAAAGCCCCGGCTGCCACTGCAGCCCTTGCCACGACGGAACGCGTTTTCGCGCGGCGGCGGCGTAATCGACAAGACTCATGAGGCCCCTCCGGTAACGGTTTGCAGGCGCGGATCGAAGAGCGGCATCAGCAGATCCACCAGCAGGTTAATCAGCACAAAGCCCAGCGCGGAAATCATGACGACGGCCTGAAGCACCGCGATATCCTGGTTATTTACCGCCTGCTGCGTGAGCTGCCCAAGCCCGCTGCGGCCAAAAACGGTTTCTGTAATCAGCGCCCCGGCAATCAGTTCACCCAACAGCAGCCCGGCAATGTTCAGCACCGGCAGCAGGGCGTTGCCGGTGACGTGACGCCACAGCACGGCGGTTTCACTCAGCCCCTTTGCCCGCGCAACGGCGACAAACGGCTGCGCCGCCACCTGGTCGAGGCTACGCATCAGGATTTGCGCCAGCGGGGCGGAGATCGGAATGGCAACGGTCACGATCGGCAGGATCAGCCCCTGCAGGGGCGACGGGTTAATGACCGGGATCAGCCGCAGCTGGAAGGAGAAGAGTTGGATCAGGGCGATGCCGAGCCAGAAGGTTGGCAGCGAGATAAACAGCACCGGCAGCGACTGAAGGGTATTGCTCAGCCAGCGTAGCCCCGGCAGGCGGGAAGCAAAGGCCAGAGCAAACGCCAGCAGTACGGCGAGCAAAAAGGCGGGCAGGGCGAGGCTCAGGGTGTCCGGCAGGTTGCTGGCAATCAGCTCGCTGACCGGCACGCCCGCCTGCAGGGAAAAGCCAAAATCCCCGTGCAGCATCGCCAGCAGCGTGTGGGCATACTGTTGCCACAGCGGGCTGTCTGCGCCGTAGGCCACGCGCATCTCCTCGATTTGCGCCGGGCTTAAGCCCAGGTCCGGGTTCTGGAACTTAATCAGCACCGCGTCACCCGGCAGTACCTGAAGCAACACGAACGAGAGGGTGAAGGCGGCCCACAGGACCAGCAGCCCGTGCCCTGCGCGTTGAAGAAGTGCGTGGCTCATCGTCAGCTCCTCAGTGTTTTTCAATCCACGCGCCGTAGAACGACGGGCGGCCTACCGCTTCGAAACTTACGCCCTTCAGCCAGGGGGCCCCGGCAAAGACCTGCGGCTCTTCAAAGATCGGAATGACATAGGCGTTATCCAGCAGGTAGCGCTGGGCATCGCCGGTGAGCTGCAGGCGTTTTTGCGGATCGACTTCGGCAGAAATGTCCACCAGCAGCGCATTGAGCCTGTCGTCGCGGAAGTTTTTCACCTTGTCGCTGGAGCCACCCTTTTGCAGCAGGGCGTCGCGGTTCGCCGGGTAGAACATGCTTTTCACCACGTCCGGGTCGGCGCGGCCCACTTCGGAGACGGTCAGCGGAGTTTTCAGCGGGTCGAGGTTGTCCAGCGTGCGGCTGCCTGCATCACCCGCCTTCACGCTCAGCGCCACGCCAACCTGACGCCACTGCTGGGCGACCAGCTGCAGCACCTCTTTGTTTTGCGGCTGCGGCAGGGACTCATAAACGGTGAGCGCCAGACGCTGGCCGTCTTTGGCGCGTATCCCGTCGGCGCCCGCTTTCCAGCCCGCCTCGTCCAGCAGCGCGTTGGCTTTAGCGGGATCGAAGGTGAGCTTGTCGCTGAGATCGACAAAGCCTGCGGCGGAATCGGCAATCACCGATTTTGCCTGCGGGTAGTTGGGCGAGAAGAGGGTATCGACCACCTGTTTTGCATTGGTGGCGTGCAGCAGCGCCTGGCGAACGCGAATGTCGGCGACCAGCGGATTATCCGGGCGGAAGCTGATGCTGTCGTTTACCCCGCGCGTGGGTGCTGCGTAGATTTTATAGCCCTGGTCGGTGGCCTGTTTTTCGTCATAGGCCTGAACCTGACGAATAAAATCGGCCTGCCCGGCCAGCAGCGCGCCGACGCGCACGCTGTCTTCCTGCGTGACGATAAACGTGATGCCGTCCAGGTTCGCAGGCCCCTGCTGCGCCAGGTTTTTCGGCCCCCACTGATAGTCCTTTCGCGCCTGTAGCGTCACTTCGCGGCCGAGCTTCTCGTCCTTCACCACAAACGGGCCGGAGCCGATGATGTGGCGGGCATCGCCCAGCTCTTCAAAATTGCGCTTGAGGGTGCTTAGCGATACCAGGCCTGAGCCAATGGTCGCGGTGCCCTGCAGGAAGCCGGGCGACGGTTTTTTGAAGAAGAACTTCACGGTCAGGGGGTCGATCACTTCGCTGCGATCGTAATTGTTGATCACCTCTGAAACCGGCAGGCGCTGCGCCTTGTTGCCCAGCCCGTAGGTATCGAAGTTTTTCGCCACGGCGCTGGCGTCAAGCGGCGTGCCGTCAGAGAAGGTGATGCCGGGGCGGATCTTAAAGGTGTATTCGGTCCTGTCGGCGTTCGTGGTCCAGCTTTCAGCCACCCAGGGTTCAACCTGCAGCGTTTTCGGGTTCTGCCAGGTCAGTTTGTCCGTGATTTGGTTCAAAATGCCGCCGTTGGGGTAGAAGCCACCGGCAGGCGGATAGAGGTTGGTGTGCGCCTGCTGCTCAAGATAAATCAGCGTGCCGCCCTTAACGGGCGTGTCTGCAGCATGGCTGGCGGCGGCAGCCAGGATCAGCGCCGTCAGTAGCGGCAGGCGAAAGGGGGTTTGCATGGTGAATTCCTTTGTTATCTTCTTGTTAGCGTCGGAATCATCATCGGACGCGGGGGAAAGCAAGGGAACAAAGGAATTGAGATAAGGATTGCCGGAATCTGAAAATAAAAGCGCCCCGGTGACGGGGCGACGGCAGGAGGCTAGACGAACTTCGCCAGCGGGTCGGCGGCGGCAAAGGCGACCGTTTTGTCGGCGGCGGGTGGATAGATCAGCTCGTTGGTGATGGCGATTTTGATCTTCTTCGCCTCGTCGCGAACGGACTTGACCTCCTGCTCCCAACCCTCGGTGTAGACCGCGCCCCAGGCGCCTAAATCCAGACAGGTGACGTAGTTGACCTGACGATAAGGGCAGGGCTCGACGTTCAGCAGGCTGGCGGCCGCGTTATGTCCGGCAAATTTTCCTAGCTGGATCGCGTGCTGGCAGGTCATCAGCGCCGTGTTGCCCGCGTCGTCGGTTTTCGCATGCGCCATATCGCCCGTCGCATACACGTCCGGATGGGCGGGAACCTGCAGCGCCCCGGTGACGATAAGCCGCCCCTGATTGTCCCGTTCGCCTGCAATCTGCTGGCCGAGCGGGTTTGCCTCAACGCCCGCCGTCCAGACCACGGTAGCGGCGGCAATGCGTTCGCCATTTTTCAGCGTCACGCCGCTGGCATCGACGGCCTCCACCTCGCTGTTAAGACGCCATTCAACGCCCAGCTCCCGGCTTGCGTCCTCAATCGTTTTCCGCAGGGCGTCGCTGTAACGCCCACCGATGACCGCGCCGCGCTCAACTACGACAACTCTGGTCTTTGAATCACGACCAAAGCGGGCGCGAAGGCGAGCAGGGAGCTCGGTTGCCAGCTCAATGCCGGTAAAGCCCCCGCCGCAGACTACCACGGTGTTGCGCTCCGCAGAGGCGGGACGCGTCGTCAGTGAATCCAGGTGCTGCTCGAACGCCTGCGCCGACTCCAGCTGGTCGATATCAAAGGTGTATTCGGCAAGGCCGGCAACGGAAGGACGCCTGGCCTGGCTGCCCGTCGCCAGCACTAAACGCTCGTATGAGACGGAGGACTCGGCGCCGTTAGGATCGCGCCATGTCACCGTTTTAGTATCGCAATCAATACGTTCTGCGCGACCGGCAATAAATTCAATATCCAGCTCTGCAAACAGGTCGCTCAGCGGGGCGACCAGCGTGGAAACTTTCTCTTCGTAGAAGCGCGGGCGGACGCGCAGTTCCGGGACGGGCGCCAGAACGGCGATCTTCAGGCTGTTGCCGCCTGCCAGCGCCGACAGGCGAGCGGCGCTGACCGCTGCCCACATGCCGGAAAAGCCGCTACCCACGATTAAAATCTGCTTTTTCATGTTCGATCCTTTTGATCGTCAGGCCGTGTGTCTGACATAACTGCCACTATACTTGTCGCAGTTAACTGCGACAACTTCTTTCTGAGTTAAAAATCGCTATAATGCCCTGAACAATGATTCGGAGTTAACCATGGCGTTTTACAGTTCCGGTGTGGAATACGGCATCCACAGCCTGATGTGTATGGTGGATGCAAAGGGTAACGAGCGTGAGATGAGCGTCCGGGAAATGGCGGCCCTGCAGGGCGTGCCGTATGACTACCTGGGCAAAATCTTCACCCGCCTGTCGCGCGCCGGGCTTGTGATCAGCACCGAAGGCAAGGGCGGGGGATTCAAGCTGGCGCGCCCGGCGGAGCTGATCACTATGCTGGATGTTGCTCACGCAATTGACGGTGAGAAAAACATGTTTGAGTGTCGGGAAGTGCGCCAGCGGCTGGCCGTGTTTGACGAAACGCCGCCCGCCTGGGTTTGCGACGGCCCGTGCGGCGTGCGTTCTGTGATGGACAGCGCGCAGCAGCGGATGGAAGAGGAGCTAGCGCGCCACACCGTTCTCGACATGGCGCGCAGGATGTACCGAAAAGCGCCGGACACCTTTCAGATTGAGGTTCAGGCGTGGATTTCTGACCGGCGCTCGTCGTAGCCGCAGGCCGGGAGAGGCAAAGCCGCACCCGGCCACGAGCGTTTAGGAGCGTAAGTCAATCACCATGCGGCCACGGATCTGGCCCTGTTCCATCTCTTTGAAAATGGCGTTGATATCTTCCAGCGGGCGCATCGTCACTTTTGGCACCACTTTGCCTTCAGCGGCAAACTGGAAGGCTTCCTGCAGATCGTGACGGGTGCCGACCAGCGACCCGATAACCTGAATGCCGTCCAGCACCAGGCGAGGGATATCGAGGCTCATGGCTTCTGGCGGCAGGCCAACTGCGACCACGCGGCCACCGGCACGCACGGCGTCCACCGCCGAGTTGAAGGCCGCTTTCGCCACCGCAGTCACCACCGCGGCATGCGCGCCGCCGGTTTTTTCCTGGATGACTTTTGCTGCATCTTCGTTGCGGGAGTTAACGGTTAAATCGGCACCCATGCTGGCAGCCAGCTTCAGCTGTTCATCATTGACGTCGATAGCGATGACTTTGGCATTAAAAACATTTTTGGCGTACTGCAGGGCAAGGTTACCCAGCCCGCCCAGGCCGTAGATCGCAATCCACTGGCCCGGCTTAATGTCGGAGACCTTCACGGCTTTGTAGGTAGTCACGCCCGCGCAGGTAATGCTGCTGGCTTCGGCTGAACCCAGACCGTCCGGCACTTTCACCGCGTAATCCGCCGTGACAATGCACTCTTCAGCCATGCCGCCATCCACGGAGT
>CAMKZP010000271.1 GCA_946477805.1 uncultured Enterobacter sp. | reverse complement strand
TTCCTGCGCTTCGAGGGGGTAGATTCGGCGTTCCACGTCTGGCTCAACGGCGCCTTGCTCGGCTATAGCCAGGACAGCCGCCTGCCCGCCGAGTTTGACCTCTCCACGGTGCTGCGTCCGGGGCAGAACCGCCTGGCGGTGATGGTTCTGCGCTGGTGTGATGGAAGCTACCTGGAAGATCAGGATATGTGGCGCATGAGCGGCATTTTCCGCGATGTGACGCTGTTACATAAGCCCGAGACGCACATTGCCGACTACCACGCTGTGACCGATCTGAACGCCGAATGTGACCGTGCGGTGCTGAAGGTTGAGGTCGCGCTGGCAGGCGCCCGATTCGCGGAGTGCGACGTGGCGTTTACCCTGTGGCGCAACGGCGAGCAGTGCGCCACGGCGGCTCAGCGTGCAGGATCAGACGTTGTGGACGAGCGCGGGAGCTGGGCCGAGCGGCTCACGGTGGCGATCCCCGTTAAGGAACCCGCCCTGTGGAGTGCGGAAACGCCTGAGCTTTACCGCCTGACGCTCGCGCTTCGCGATCCCCAGGGCAACGCGCTTGAGGTGGAGGCCTGCGATGTCGGTTTCCGCCGCGTTGAAATCAGTAACGGCCTGCTGAAAGTGAACGGGAAACCGCTGCTGATCCGCGGCGTTAACCGTCATGAGCATCACCCTGAGCGCGGGCAGGTAATGGATGAAGCGACGATGCGCCGCGATATTGAGCTGATGAAACAGCACAACTTTAACGCCGTGCGCTGCTCTCACTATCCGAATCATCCTCTCTGGTACAGCCTCTGCGATCGCTACGGTTTGTACGTTGTCGACGAGGCCAATATTGAAACCCACGGCATGGTGCCGATGAGCCGTCTCGCTGACGATCCCCGCTGGCTGGCTGCCATGAGTGAACGCGTTACCCGCATGGTGCAGCGCGATCGCAACCACCCTTGCGTCATTATCTGGTCTCTGGGGAATGAATCCGGGCACGGCGCGAATCACGACGCGCTCTATCGCTGGCTGAAAACCACCGATCCAACCCGTCCCGTCCAGTATGAGGGCGGGGGGGCGAATACCGCGGCGACGGATATTATCTGCCCGATGTATGCCCGCGTCGATCGCGATCAGCCCTTCCCGGCGGTGCCAAAATGGTCGATAAAAAAATGGATCGGGATGCCGGATGAAACGCGTCCGCTGATCCTGTGTGAATATGCCCACGCCATGGGCAACAGCTTCGGCGGCTTCGCCAAATACTGGCAGGCATTTCGCAGCCACCCGCGCCTGCAGGGCGGGTTTGTCTGGGACTGGGTCGATCAGGCGCTGACGAAGAAAGATGAAAGCGGCAATACTTTCTGGGCCTATGGCGGTGATTTTGGCGATAAACCAAACGACCGACAGTTCTGCCTTAACGGGCTGGTGTTCCCGGACCGCACGCCGCATCCGGCGCTATTTGAAGCGCAGCGCGCGCAGCAGTTCTTCACCTTCACGCTGGTAAGCACTCACCCGCTGGTGGTTGAGGTACAAAGCGATTACCTGTTCCGCCAGGCCGACAACGAGCTGCTGAAGTGGTCCATCGCGCGCGACGGGCAGGTGCTGGCGTCCGGTGACGTTGCGCTTTCCATTGCGCCGCAGGGCATTCAGCGTCTGGAGATCCCGCTGCCTGAATTTACGCCTGAGCCGGGCGACATCTGGCTGAACGTGGAGGTGATCCAGCCTCAGGCAACCCCGTGGTCGCCGGCTAACCACCGCTGCGCCTGGGATCAGTGGCCGCTTGCGGCCCCGCTGTTCATTGCGCCACCGCAGCCAGCAGGTACCCCGCCGGTACTGACGGTTCTGGAGGAGGTGCTGGAGATAACCCACGGGCAGCAGCGCTGGCATTTCAGCCGTGCGTCAGGAAACCTTATTCAGTGGTGGAACAAAGGGGTGGAAACCCTGCTCTCGCCGCTGACGGATAACTTTACCCGCGCGCCGCTGGATAACGATATTGGCGTCAGCGAAGCCACGCGAATCGATCCGAACGCCTGGGTCGAGCGCTGGAAAGCTGCGGGAATGTATGAGATGTCCGCGCGCGTGCTGGCGTGTGAGGCGCAGCAGCACGCCGGAGAGGCGGTGGTGAAAACGCAGCATGTCTGGGAGCATGGCGACAGGGCGCTGTTTGTGAGCCATAAGCTCTGGCGCGTGGATGACCACGGCGTGCTGCACGGTGATGTGCAGGTGCAGGTGGCCTCGGATATCCCGGAGCCCGCGCGCGTTGGCCTGAACGTCCAGCTGGCGCAGACGCCGGAGAAAGCGAGCTGGCTGGGGTTAGGCCCGCTGGAGAATTATCCGGACAGGAGGCTGGCAGCACAGCAGGGTCGCTGGGAATTGCCGCTGGCAGCCCTGCAGACGCCTTACATTTTCCCGACGGAAAACGGCCTGCGCTGCGATACGCGCGAGCTCGCCGTTGGCGCGCACCTCCTTCGCGGGAGCTTCCATTTCTCCCTGAGCCGCCACAGCCAGCGCCAGCTTCACGAGACCACGCACCGGCACCTGCTGCGGGATGAGCCGGGCTGCTGGCTCTGCCTGGATGCGTTCCATATGGGCGTCGGGGGAGATGACTCCTGGAGCCCGAGCGTCTCCGAAGAGTTTATTCTGCAAAACCGGCAGTTACGCTACGCCTTTAGCTGGCGCCAGGCGTCATAACCCGGCGGTGCGGCCGCAGAGGTGGCCGCACCGCGGGCTTTACGGCGATGTCGTCTCCAGGTTGTTATCGGCCCAGAGAATAAACTCCACTTTGGGCAGCGCCTTGCTGTAGAACCAGCCCTGTCCGTACTGCACGCCGTGGCGATGCAGCCAGGCCAGCTGCCCCTCCGTTTCAATCCCTTCGGCGACCATGACCAGATTGAGTGATTTGGCCATTTCGATGATGTGCGGCGTCACGTTCTTGTACTCCAGCGCATCCACGAAGGATTTATCGATTTTCAGCGTATCCACATCCAGATCCTGCAGGTAGCTGAGGCTGGAGTAACCCGTCCCGAAATCATCGATGTAAACGGCATGGCCCGAGCGCCGGAATGCGGCAATGGCCGGGGCGCTGATTTTCGGATCGGCAAAGCCCCGCTCGGTTAACTCAAGGGCGATCTGCTGCGGTTTTACCTGCCAGTGGTTTAACAGCCGGCTTAACAGCGGCGGCAGTTTGCCGGAGGTCAGATCCGCGGGCGCGAGATTAATGGAAATATGCTGGTCCGGGTGGAGATGCAGCCAGTTGCCCAGATCCTCGAACACTTTTTCGACGATGAGCCGGGTCAGGTCTGAGATAAGCCCCGTCTGTTCCGCCAGAGAGACAAATATGTCCGGCGAAAGGCTGCTTCCGTCCGGCTGCGGCCAGCGCGCCAGCGCTTCTGCCCCCACCAGTTTTCCACTGCCAAGGGCAACAATCGGTTGATAGTGAACCACGATCTCCCGGCTGTTTATCGCATCCAGCAGCCGGTTGCGCGGAGACTGGATGCGGCGAAGGATCCGCAGGACAAAAAGCGCGGCGAGCAGGCTAATCAGCCCGCCAAACGGCAGCCAGACGAGAAGCTGTCGGTGCCAGGTTTCCGCCAGCGGTTTTAACGATGCCCACGCCACGACGTTAAATCCCAGTTCAGGAACGGGCTTCAGGATGTACATTGACCCGTCATACTGAATATTGGTGATCCCCTGCTCCTTAATGAGGTTGCGGATGTGCGGATCGAGCCTGCTGCTGCTGGCGAAAACGCGATGGGTCGCGTTGCCCACCAGCGCCGCTTCCATCGGCACTTCACCGAAGGGGATCACGTCCACCAGCGAGGCGGGATCTACCATGACCAGGTAATGCCCTTTGCCCAGAACCGCCATGTAGCGGTTAAAGCCGAGATCGTTTTGTGGGGTAATCCAGGCGCTGTAGCCATCTTCCGTTATGCGCAGGGGAGGCGGAAAGGGCGCCGCGTTGCTGGCCTGTTCCAGCGACGAGCAGCGCGGTTTCAGGCTGTCAATGTAGATGACTTCCTGCACGTAGCGCCAGGAGAAGGCGACCCGGCGCATCTCCCGTAAATGCAAAGGGCCGCAGGGAACACCTTCAAAGTTCTGCAGCTGGGCGAGCGCTTCTTTGGCCTGATCGACCACCCGGTCCGTACGCATCAGGACGCGCGAGGCGTAGTTATCCAGCGCATCAACAAATTTATCTTCTGCCTGACGGTGTGCGAGCCAGACGCTAAGGCAAATCGGTATCAGCACGGAAAAGATCAGTACGCCTGTGACCAGGCTCACCAGATGTCGGGTTCTCATGCAGCTGTTTCCTTCCTCATATGCCCGCTCCCGGAGGCACAGAGTT
Source organism: uncultured Enterobacter sp. (assembly GCA_946477805.1). Taxonomy (GTDB): domain Bacteria; phylum Pseudomonadota; class Gammaproteobacteria; order Enterobacterales; family Enterobacteriaceae; genus Enterobacter. The sequence goes on along the minus strand of CAMKZP010000271.1, from coordinate 1,228 downwards.
CGCTCGCCAGTGGAGTAAAATTTTATCGCGAAATGATATAGTTATAGCATGTGAATGTCTCAGAATTCGTTTGTGCAGCGCTAAATCAGAAAAAATTGCGGGAGTGTGATTCTCGTCGAGGGGTTGTTTTTGCAGCAAGGCTCGGATATGATTTTGTTATGTTATAACAAAACACGAAAGGTCTATCATGAAGCCTGATATTCACCCAGCCTATCGCACCGTGGTGTTTCACGACACCAGTGCAAATGAATACTTTAAGGTCGGTTCAACGATTAAAACGGACCGCGAAATTGAACTCGACGGTGAAACGTATCCGTACATCACCATCGAGGTTTCTTCAAAGTCGCATCCGTTTTATACCGGCAAGCAGAAAACGTTCTCGACGGACGGCAGCGCCGCGCGCTTCCGCAGGCGTTTTGGTGGCTTTATTAATGCGAAGCGAGGGTAATCATGCAGGTGCTTAATTCACTGCGCAGTGCGAAACAGCGTCATCCGGACTGCCAGATAGTCAAACGCAAAGGGCGTCTGTACGTCATTTGCAAATCCAATCCGCGCTTCAAAGCCGTCCAGGGGCGGAAAAAAAGACGCTAGAAGCCCGCCTTACGCCAGCTTTCCAGGGATCTCTTCTGCGTGCCATCGGCGTTAAAATTGTCGGTGGCAAGCCAGCTCTCAAACGCCTTCGCCAGCGCTGGCCACTCTGCGTCGATAATCGAAAACCAGTCGGTATCCCGGTTGTGGCCTTTTATCACCAGCGCCTGGCGAAAGCGCCCTTCATACTGAAAGCCCAGACGCAGGGCGGCCCTGCGCGAGGGTTCATTCAGGCTATTGCACTTCCATTCATAGCGTCTATATCCCAGCGTGTCGAAGACGTACTGCATCAGCAGGTATTGCGCTTCCGTGGACATTGGCGTGCGGCTTAACAGCGGCGAGAAATGGACATGGCCCACTTCCACCACGCCATTATTTGGGTCGATGCGCATCAGCGCCAGCGTTCCCACCGCAGAGCCGGTCTGGCTATCAAACACGGTAAAATGCATGGGGTCGGGTAGCTCACACACGCTGGCGACCCACCGGGAGAAATCCGCTGCCGTTGCGTCCGGCTCGCGCAGCAGCCATGTCCAGCTGCGGGTATCTTCGGCCAGACGATAGGCTGAAAAAAGGGCGTCGGCATGCCCGATGCGCAGGGGGTCAAGGTAGCAGTAGCGGCCTCTGAGCGTCACGCGTGACG
>CAMKZP010000270.1 GCA_946477805.1 uncultured Enterobacter sp. | reverse complement strand
CCGGTATAGGGCGAAATCGAGCCGGGGATCCCCATTCCGACACTCCCCGTTTGCCCCGTTGCCCCTTCCGCCATTTCGACCAGACGGGCAATCGTCTCGATTGTCTGATGATAATCGCGCGGCGTCGGCAAGCGGTGGCGAAACAGCTGCTCCCCCTGCTCGCTCAGCGCAATAACTTCCGTTTTGGTGCCGCCTAAATCAATCCCAATACGCACAGGACACTCCTCATTATTTTGATTATCAACAGAGTAGAAGTCGGCTACCCGATTAGCAATGCAAGCGATGCGACAATTCGTTATCATGCCCGCTGATTTAACGACAAGGCCGTGGAAATTATCATGCTGTGGTTCAAAAATTTGATGGTTTACCGTCTCAGCCGCGACGTTTCGCTGCGCGCAGAAGAGATGGAAAAACAGTTAGCCGCTTACTCATTTTCCCCATGCGGTAGCCAGGATATGGCTAAAACCGGCTGGGTTCCGCCGATGGGTTCACAAAGCGATGCCCTGACCCACGTCAGCAGCACCGGTCAAATCATCGTTTGCGCCCGTAAAGAAGAGAAGATCCTGCCAACGCCGGTGGTCAAACAGGCGCTGGAAGCGAAAATCTTCAAGCTGGAAGCCGAGCAGGGCCGCAAGCTGAAAAAAACTGAAAAAGATTCGCTAAAGGATGAAGTGCTTCACTCCCTGCTGCCTCGCGCATTTAGCCGCTTCAGCCAGACCATGATGTGGATCGATACCGTCAACGGGCTGATCATGGTGGACTGCGCCAGCGCCAAAAAAGCGGAAGACACGCTGGCCCTGCTGCGTAAAAGCCTGGGCTCGCTGCCGGTGGTTCCCCTGGCGCTGGAAACGCCCATTGAGCTGACCCTGACCGAATGGGTGCGCAGCGGTACGGCCGCGCAGGGCTTCCAGATCCTCGATGAAGCGGAGCTGAAAGCGTTGCTGGAAGACGGCGGCGTGATCCGCGCGAAAAAGCAGGATCTGGTGAGCGACGAAATCGCCGTACACATTGAAGCGGGCAAAGTCGTGACCAAGCTGGCGCTAGACTGGCAGCAGCGAATTCAGTTCGTGATGTGCGATGACGGCTCGGTAAAACGCCTGAAGTTCTGCGATGAGCTGCGCGATCAGAACGAAGATATCGACCGTGAAGACTACGCCCAGCGCTTTGACGCGGACTTTATCCTGATGACCGGCGAACTGGCTGCGTTAATTCAGAATCTGGTGGAAGGTCTCGGCGGCGAAGCGCAACGCTGACGAGCAAAACGCAGGCCGGGCAAGCGCATACGTCGCCCGGCTTGCTTTTATTTGAGGTAGCGGCACAGATACGAGGTCGGTTCAGCCACCTGCAGATGGAATTCGCTGTGGCCCGGGACGTTGAAAACCTCTCCGCTGGCGTAGACTTTCCACTCCGTTTCACCCGGTAACAACACGTTCAGCGCGCCGCTGACGACCGTCATCTCTTCTGCTTCTGCCGTGCTAAAGGTGTACTCACCTTCCGCCATAACGCCGACACTGGCGCGGCCAGTGCTGCTGCTGGTAAAACCGATGGATTTCACTTTACCGGAAAAGTATTCGTTACTTTGAAGCATGAACTGGCCCTTATATTTATAGATAAAAATCCACTATAGGGGCCATGCTCATGACCTGTCACGCAAAATCATTACACCAGTAATTCAGACGCCAGGCGTGCCATCAGCACGTTTGACAACAGCACGGGGACATCCAGCGCCTTTTGCAGTAAATCGCGATGCCGCTGGTGGAAACCCAGGCAGTCCAGCATCAGGACATCCGCCCCTCGGTCAAGCAGCTCCTGCCCGGCCGCTATCAGCTTCGCTTCGCTGTCCCAGATAGGGTTTGCCAGCGCGTACAGCGGCGTTCGCTCAAGCACGCTCCACTTCGCCGCCTGGTTATCAAGAAGTTCCTCAATCGGAACGATAACGCCCACCTGATGACCGTCAACGATCGAGGCCACCAGCGGCGGAATAATCCGCATCGGCTCCAGCAAAATCGAATTGCGCGCCGTCAGCCCTTTTATCGGGGCGGTGCTCATCAGTAAAATCACGTCATAGCCTTGATTGTCGAGCACTTCTATCACCCCCTGAAGCGAGCGCTCGATTTTTTGCCGTGACACATATGCCAGTTTACCGTCACTTAATAACGTCGGTAGAGGATCCTCCCCCTCATCTACAGCGTAGTCTTCTGTGACCTCAGCCCGACTCATCTTATCCAACAGGCTAAGATGCGTGATCTGCTGTTCTGAGACATGCTCCGTCAGGAGCGGTAATAATTCGCTTACAGGGACCACACCAATGGTGAGGATCGCCAACGTCGCCTTCATCTTATTCGCCTTCCGTTACTGCCCAGCCGTTACACAAATACAGGCTCACTACGCTGCGCTGTTCATTTTTTCTACAAAACAGGAGCAAGCGTAGCAGGCTATCTCTCCACCGAAGTGTAAAGATCGCCTGCCTGGTACGAATCTACCTGTAATAACTGAATATTAACCCGTGCTTAACATTCACGGTGGGTTAAAAGTGTGATGTGAGCACGGTTTTGGCCGCTTTAGGAATAGCGTCAGGACTTTTCAGGATCTTCGTAGCGCCGCCTGGCGTCGAGGGCTTCCTGTTCGGTTTCATGTTCGCTGATCAGCGAATCAGGTTTGGGGTGGTCTGCACGCAGCTGATACCAGGTCACGGTTTGATCGCCGCTACCTTTTTCGACGGTAACGATACGTGCTTCGCGCGGATAGGGAGGTCTGGTTGGCATAGCTCATCCTTTTTTTATGTCTGAGCTATCAGTATAGACGCCGGTTAGCTGGCGCAGGCCAAACGAAGGGCGGTAATAATCTGAATAACAACCTCTTCAGGCGACGCGGAGGCATCCACAACGTGGTGTGCCGCTTCGCGGTAAAGGGCATCACGCTCCGCCAGCACCTCGCTGACTTCGTCGCTGAGCGGCTTGGCCGTCAGCGCAGGCCGTTGCCCCTCTTCCGGAAACGCTTCCAGACGTGCCACCAGCGTAGCGACCGGCGCACAGAGGTAAATGACAATCCCCTTTTCACGCATAAACTGCCGGTTGTACTCCGCCAGAATAATACCGCCTCCCGTCGCAATGACGGTCTCAGGAGAGGTTACCGCCTCCAGCGCCGCAGTTTCACGCGCGCGAAAGCTTTCCCAGCCCTCTGTTTCGACAATCTCTGCGATGGTTTGGTCCGCGTGTTCCTGAAGCCAGCGATCGGTATCGACAAACTGACTCTGGCACGCGCGCGCCAGTTCCAGGCCAACGGTGGTTTTCCCACAGCCACGAGGGCCAACTAAAAAGATGGGTGGGTTCATAACCAGGTGTTCCCCTTGATGCCGGAAGGCTGAAGACTGTAAAGAAAAGATTGCAGAAGATGTTGCGTTTACTTTACTGCAAAGCGGTACGGGATGACAACCCTGTGGAGGCCACACTGTACCACATTTTGACAATGGTTATCATTACGCCGTGCGACGCTTCACCTCAAGCAGCCATTTATCCAGCTCGGCGGCAAACTGCTGGCGATCGCGCTGGGAGAGGCTGTCCGGCCCGCCGGTCTGCACGCCGCTGGCGCGCATCGTGTCCATAAAGTCGCGCATCGTCAGTTTTTCACGAATGGTGGACGGCGAATACCGTTCTCCACGCGGGTTCAGCGCGGCAGCCCCCTTCTCCAGCACCTCAGCGGCCAGCGGAATGTCCGCAGTGATCACCAAATCCTCCGCGCTGCACAGGCGCACAATCTCGTTATCCGCCACGTCGAACCCGGCCGGAACCCGTAAAGATCGGATGAACCTGGAAGGCGGTACGCGGATGTTCTGGTTCGCCACCAGCGTTAACGGCATCTGCACCCGGTCGGCCGCACGAAATAAAATCTCTTTAATCACATTCGGACAGGCGTCCGCATCAACCCAAATCGCCATATTGTCACCCTCGTATTGCAATGACGGCTATTGTCGCCTGCTTTTCGTTGTTAAGCTATAAGCCAGTCAAGCAGAGAGAACAACGCATAATAACGGAGAGACGTGATGGAGAAGAAAATCGGCTTTATCGGCTGCGGCAATATGGGCAAAGCTATTCTCGGCGGCCTGATAGCCAGCGGACAGGTTCTTCCGGGCCAGGTTTGGGTCTATACCCCTTCACCAGACAAGGTGGCGGCGCTGCGCGACGAGTACGGGATTAACGCCGCGGAAAGCGCACAGGAAGTGGCTCAGGTCGCCGATATCGTTTTTGGCGCCGTTAAGCCGAACGTGATGATCAAGGTGCTGAGCGAAATCACCTCCAGCCTGAATAAAGACTCCCTCGTGGTCTCGATTGCCGCAGGCGTCACTCTCGATCAGCTGGCGCGCGCCCTCGGCCATGACCGTAAAATTGTGCGTGCGATGCCCAACACCCCGTCGCTGGTTAACGCCGGGATGACCTCCGTAACGCCAAACGCGCTGGTCACTTCCGAAGACGTGGCCGACGTTCTGAACATTTTCCGCTGCTTCGGTGAAGCTGAAGTCATCGCCGAGGCGATGATCCATCCGGTCGTGGGCGTAAGTGGCTCTGCCCCGGCCTACGTCTTTATGTTTATCGAAGCGATGGCGGATGCCGCCGTGCTGGGTGGAATGCCGCGCGCGCAGGCCTATAAATTTGCCGCGCAGGCGGTGATGGGCTCCGCCAAAATGGTGCTGGAGACCGGTAAACATCCTGGCGAGCTGAAAGATATGGTCTGCTCGCCGGGCGGCACCACCATTGAAGCCGTGCGGGTGCTGGAAGACCGCGGGTTCCGCTCGGCCGTCATTGAGGCGATGACAAAATGCATGGAAAAATCAGAGCAGCTCAGTAAATCCTGATCGCAAGCGCCGGGCGTCAGGCGGCCACTTCCGTGCGGCCGCGTCCGGCATTTTTCGCTTTATAGAGTGCAACGTCCGCCGCCTTTAGCCATTCGCGATAGTGCCCGAACTGCGGTCCCCAGGGCGCGACCCCAACGCTGATGCGCAGCCTTTGGGCTGGCGCCCCCGGCAGCGGCATGTTTTTCAGGCGCTCGTGCACGCGGGACATCGCGGCAATCGCGCTTTCCGCAGACGTCCTGGACATAATCACCGCGAACTCATCCCCGCCAAAACGACCAATAACATCGCATGAGCGCAGGGTAAGCTGCAGCTGGCGGGTAATGGCCACTATCGCCTCATCGCCCACGTCGTGGCCCCAGGTATCGTTAATGGTCTTGAAGTGGTCGATATCGATAATCAGCAAGGTTCCCGCACACTGGCTGCGGCGGCATTGATCGTATTCATTTCGCAACAGGATTTCCCAGTGGCGGCGGTTAAATACGCCGGTCATTCCGTCCCGGGTGCTCATCAGCTCAAGCCGCCGCTTATGCTCTGCCAGCCGGAGCGCCGTCCGGTGGCTAACCCAGGCGAATAGCATCGGGTACAGCATCAGGACCGGCAGCGTCAGCCCCCACTCCAGGGGCCCAGGTAAACGTAAAACCAGCGTGCCGGTCAGCTGCAGCGTCGCAAGGGTGGAAAGCAGCATAATCATGATGCCAGCTATAAAGAGCC